>DMKZ01000059.1 GCA_003454065.1 Spirochaetaceae bacterium | reverse complement strand
GTCTGGAGCGGGCTGGTTGCCGATAACGATGCTGAGTCTGTTGACATCAAGCTTCCCGATCTCGGGGAAAAGCGCAGAATCGAGTTTACAGACGGCGATGCCAAAGGCACTTACGATTTCGCCGATTGCTGGATGCTCGGCGTGCAAGCAGGCGCGCCAGGCGCGGTAGTGGTGCTGGAGAATGGCTCCGCAAGCTTGAGCGTGGACTTGAGCAATCTCGGATATGAGATCAGTCCGAGCGTGGTGGAAGGTGTCGGAGCGGTCTCCGGATTGATAGATACGTCGGATGAGAGCAACAAGAAAGACAAGCTCGTGCTCAAGTTGCTCGACAGATCCAAGTCGTCAACGACCGTTTGCAAGCTGTATGCGATATACGACAGGCTGTATAAGGTGAGGTTCAATCTCATCGGCGTGAAGAAGGCGCCTGAAAAAGACGATGAGGAAGTTTCGTGGAAGGATATCTTCACTGCGAATGTCAAGTTCGGCGATAGGGTTTCCGTCGATGCTTTGAAGAACGATGATGGCAAGACCGTGCAGGATATTCTCGATTCCCTGTCGGATGACGAGAAGTTCATGCTCAATCCGCAATGGGATTTGTCTTCCGACACGAGCAGCTACGGCTTTACGAGATTGTGGCTGAATCCGGGCAGCGATGTCGCCATGAAGGTGAAGGACAAGGGCGGAATACCGTTCTGCTTCTTCAGCGCAAGCCGTCCGGATGCGGCGGACGCCTATACGATGCTTTGGCATCTTACCGAGGAGGACGATTCGCGCGGTTCGAAGAAAGCCACCGAGTTTTCGCCCGATGTCTTCAAATGCGATGAGGACGGCGTTGCGGATTTCTATGCCGTCTATACCCTTAATAACAAGGCGTATGCCGTAAGGTTCTTCGTTCCGGATGTGTCTGCGAGTTCGGAAAGCGCTATCGTGTGGAAGGATATCACGCCGCCAGAGGGCGAAGGCGATTGCATCGGCAGGGTGGAGTTCGGAACACCTGATGTCGAAGTCACGATTCCGAATATGAAGGACTACGCTCGCATCGTTTTCGACAAGGAAATCAAAGATAATGAATCCGGTGCGGAGGTCAAAGGCAAATACGATTATGCGTATTGCTGGATCAAGAATTCTAAGGTCGGGTGGAACAATTACATCTTCCTCAAAGAGCAGATGGATAACGCAGGGACCGTTCTCGGCACCACGCTCAATAAGGATGCGGGCTCTGTTTCGGGGGCCGTCTCCGGCACGGATCCTGCCAAGCTCACCGTGATACTCAACGATAATGATGCGGATACGGAATATTACCTTTACGCCACTTATGATAAGGTCTTTGTCGTGAAGTTCCATCTGATCGGAAGCAATGACTATCCTGCGGATGGCGCCGCTGCGTCTTGGGGCGCGCCGATTTTCGAGAAGGAAATCAAGCTTATGGATACGATTTCCGTGGATACGCTCAAGAACAAAGACGGCAAATCCGTCAACGACGTCATAGGAGACATCAAAGCGGGCGACTTCAGGCTTGCTCCGTCTTGGGATCTGTCGCTTGAAACCGTTCTGGTGCCAGGCGGAAAATATGCATTCCAGAGCCTTTGGCTCAATCCTGTGAAGGATAATGCGATGAGCGTTTTGGCGAATGCCGCCAATTGCTTCCTCAGCCTGATAGATCCGGATTTGAACGATAAGTATAAGACCCTTTGGCATCTTACCAGCGCTGATGACGCCCGCGGCACAAGGAAATCTGATAAGTTCAAATTGGTCGACACTCTCTTCAATCGCAGCGGCGATTATGAGGACGAAGTGGTGTTCTATGGCGTCTATGCTCTTAATGTCAAGCCGTATGCGGTTGAGTTCTATATGCCGGACGAGAGCAGCAGCGGCAGCGAGTTGAAGTGGAAGAAGATCACTAAGGTTTCGGGATGGGTGACTTTCGGGGAGACGGAGGCGAATGCCAAATTGCCCGATTCCAAATCTTTCGAGAAGGTCAAGCTCGATACGGATGAGTTCAAGGGTTCTTACATGTACGACAAGCTTTGGCTCGTCGAGCAGACGGAGAATTGGTATTCCGGCGTGACTGTCAGGAAATCCGTCGAAGGCAGCACCATTGCGACGGCCATCAGCGCTACGGTCGGATTGGTGGCTGGAGCGCCCAATACGTCGCTCGATGTAGTGCTGGCGAAAAATGATGCCGCGACGCTATACAAGCTCTATGCGGTTTACGACAAGGTCTTCGAAGTCGAATTCTATTTCGTGCAGGAAAAGTATGAGACGGTTCCGGCCGGCGATGCTGCGGTGAATTGGGGCGAGCCCGTGTTCACCTCCACCATCAAGGAAGGCGGACTCATGTGCGTTGACAAATTGCTGAGCAACGGCAAGAAGGTCACCGACGTGGTTTCGGAAAGGCTCGGCGCCGAAGGGGAGGATCCTCTCGTGAGGCCGATATGGGGGCTTATCGGAGACAAGACGTATCAGCATGCGTACTTGTGGTTCAACCCGCCTGAGGGAGATGACGATAAGGATGTTCTGAAGGCCGGACCTGCCGACAAATATTGCTTTGCCGACGATGGGGAAGACAGTATTTTGGAACAGGCATGGGATTTGCTGGATCCGAGCTCGGATGCAGCCGGCAAGAAGCCGTATAAGTCCAAGAGCGCGGAAGTGTTTCTGCCTTATGACACCAATGGAAGCGTATATAGCGTCGCTAAGGATGGGAAGGTGAAGTTCTATTCGGTGTATGTTCCCGCCCAGGGCGTTCCTTACGTGTTCTATGTCGTGTCCGAATTCAACAGGGAGGAGTTCACTTGGACGCCGCTTAAGTTCAAGGCTTCTTCTTCCGAAAAAGAGAAGATGGAATATCATATCGCAGAGTTCAAAACCGCTATTCCAGATCCGGATGCTATCGAAGAGATCGATGTTCTCCCGAGCTATGGCTACGGCAGCGCGACTCTGGATGTTCCGAACAAATTGGTATTCAAGGGGTGGAGGCAAATAGATCCCAATTGCGAGTTCGACCCCAGCGCCGAGAGCGAGAGCGACACTATCAAGTTCGTGAAGAAATGCTATGATGTCGATAAGGCGGAGAACAAGAATGGGCTTCTCTATAATTGCGCATGCCAGAGGGTGAAGGAGAAGGACAATGTTGAAAAGGCGAATTTCTATTGGGACAAAGGCAGCTTTGTCGGGCCGAAAGTAGCTGAGTCCGAAATTCGCAAGCCTTATATCTATGTGGCCGTGTACGAATATCAGCAGAACGTCCATTCGATATGGACTGCAAATCCGGAATACAAGAATGTCCAATATGATGCGAAACATACCAGCGCTTATGGTGAAACCGACCCGCAGAGCAGGCTGAGGCAGGTCGAGCTCGTCCTGTCCGCAGGAAAGAATTGGGCTATGAGCGTCACCAGGACGAAATTCCGTTATTACAGCGGTACCATTACAAACGAGGGTTCCAATACCTTTGATAGTCTTCTGGTAGTGGGCGACAACGTCAAGAAAGGTCCGTATGCGCTTGATGTCTCGGAGAGGGACACAATAGGCAACTATACTACGATATTCAATTACAAGGACATCTTCGAATGCGCTATTTGGTGGATTACCAATCCGTCCGGATTCGAATTTCCCTTCGCCTTCTATACGAAGTATGAGAAAATCCACACATTCAAAATGCCGACCTCCAGATCTGACTCGCCGAGCTACATTCCATTTGAGGCGCCGAAGGAACCCGAAGGCGAAAACGGTGGGACCAATAAGCGCAGAAGGTAGAGCGACGGCGCAGCAACGATAAGGCATGTCATGCCTGGTGCTTCCGAACTCCGCGAAGTTCGGAAGCACCTTTTTTTTGATTTTCGGAATTGAAATCATTATCTTTAATGAGAAGATTTCAGATTTTTGCGAGGTGCGGAATTATGTTTGCTGATGAGGAGTTCGTAACCAGGAATTTCGGTGCGGAGCTGTTTTCGTTTCCGCCTCAGATCTGGGATATGATCGTTAGGGATGTTCGGATGAGCGTGCTCGGTTGGGTGGAGAACAAGAGGTTCGCCATCGGCGACGACAGATACTGGCAGCTTCTGAAAAGATGCGACAGGATTCTCGATAGGATGGGTTTGAACGTATGACGGCTTTGGAGAGGTGAGGGTATGGCAACGGAAGCGAAAGCATGTGATGGCGATATAACGTATTCGGCCGGTGAGAGAATGAAGGATAGACTCAAGGATGTGTTTTGCACCGTGGATCTTAAAGCTAAAGGTTTTCAGGCGTATGTCTCGTCTATTAGAATCATCGCTCATGTCAATTGCTACAGCACATGTGAGGTGATTTGCACCATGAGGAGTGTTGATAGGAAAAAGGAGCTGACAGCCGATAGCATCATCGCCGCTGTGCTTTCTCTGACCGATGCCATAGGCAAGCGTTTTACCGTTCATATCAATGGCGCTTTGCGTTTCACTGGATTTTTGTCTGCAGTCGAGTGCGTCGATACGAAAGAAATCGACATAGAAGCGCCGATGAATGAGAGTCGTCGTCCCAAATCGGCGCCAGGAGGCTCACGTTCCGTGTTTTCGCTTGAAGACGGCAAGCTGGTGACTGATTCCAATGGCAATTCGTATGTCGCCAGGCTTACGCTTTTGTCGTCGTTGCAGCGACTTGAGACGATATGGAATCCTGATTCGGCTAGCGGCGTGCGCAAGAGCTGGATCGATTCGATGAAGAAAAAGCCGGCGGAAGGCGAAAAAGAGGGAGCCGGCATCATCCTGAATCCTGACGGATCAAGCGAGCTTTCGATCAGAGGTGCGATAGCATCGCTGCTGTCGCTGGCGGAAGATGTGATGTTCGAGCTCGACACAGACGGTTTGTATATCGGCGATGTTCCGATTGCCTATGCCTTGTGGCCTCACTATATGAACGCCTTAGAGTATCTGGTATTGCTAACCGAGGCTTCAGGTTCGTATTTCCGCATCAATAAGGAAGATAGGGTCGTATTCGGCCCTGCTGACCAGGCGATGCCGATTGGGGAAGATGTCGAGCGCATGGATGCGATCGAATCTTTCACATTCATCAATTCCGCCAGCGCATATAGCCACGGCGCTCGTTCTGATTTTCTTTCAGGCGATTACCATGTGGGGCTGAAGGTCACGAGGTTCGTCGAGGGCAGGACGGATCCGTTAGGCTTGAGCGGCTCGCCGGTGATTGCTTACGAGCAAAACCGATTTTCCAGATATATGGATGTGGCGGCCGGAACAACAGATGCGTCTGCAATCGCGGCGGTCAGGCGGATGGTAGGCACTCAAGTAAGAGGATTGGGCGGCCTCTCTGTCGAATACCAGGACAATGAAAAAAATTCAGCGTTGACAGAAGCTGTTTTTAGCAATTGGTGCGATTTGAAGCCTAATGGACTGGCCACCAAGTTCGGAATGGTTTCGTTCAAATATGTCGTTGACGATACGATAGGGGCCTATGCGCAGATGTATCTGAAAGCAGCGCAACTGCCTCCGCTCGTTGATGCGCAGGAAGATAATGGCGCCGGCGGCGGTGGCGGAGGGCAATCCGGTGAAGGAGAGAAGCCGGGACCGGGTGATGACAGGAGATGGTACTATCTGCTTTCTCCGGAGCCGGGGGGCAAGGACGACAAGTCTGACAGCGCAAGCAAAAAGGATGACGCTTCTGATCCTGGTAATGATGGTGGCACTCCTGGAGACGGTTTCGAGCCTTCAGAAGACGAATATGGCGACGGTGGTTTCGATAAGGATATAACGAGTGAGGAAGGGAATGGTATCAATGATAACAAAGACAAAGAGAATCCTAAAGAGGGCGATGATATAGTCGAGGCTGACAATTCTGATAAAGAAGGAAGTTTCGAGCAGAATAACGAAAAACCCAATCCTGAGCTCAATGCCAACAATGACAATAATGGCGAGCATATTAGCGAATCCAATGGATCGAAGTTCGCTAATAGCAATAGCAATGAATTAAGTCATAATGACATAAAGATCGAAGAAAACGCAAGTTCTGACGAGCAGGACAAGCAGAACAAGCAGAACAAGCAGGACGAGCAGGACGAGCAGAATCAGTCGAGCAATCCGAATGAGAATAAAAACAATAGTGACTCGAACAAGAATCAAGAAGCGACAGACGAGGAGCAGTCGCAGAAAGAAAGTCAGCAGAAGAGCGGAAACGCGAACCAGTCGCAGAGCGCGAACCAGTCGCAGAGCGAGAAGCAGCCGCAGAAAGAGGAGATGTCGCAGGACGAGAAGATGTCGCAGAATGGCCAGCCCAAAGATAAGCCCGTAGATAACGAATTTCCCGATATAAATGGGGAAGATAGGGCGCTGCAGGAAGCGATGATTGAGAATTTTGAAGCAAACAAAGGCTTCAAAAATGAGGAAGAGAGAAATATTGAGATGGACAGGCAGAACGAAGAGGAGCAGCGCCGGCAGGAGGAGGATACGAAAAGGCAGATGCGTCAGGTAATGTTTAAGGAAATACACAATAAAGGCCACGATGTCGATTATGATGCGGAAGGTAAGGCTTTTGAAGTTGACAAGAAAGGAAACATAATAGGTTCACTTTCTGAACTTGATGATAATCAGGGTGATAACAGCATAGACTACACCTTTGGCGATCAAGGTGAAGACAAGGACGTAATGGGAGATGAATTCGGCGATAAATACGAGAACTGAGCCTGACAGGAGGTCGGAAAAATGTTCTATATAGAATTGAATGGCAGAAAATACTCTTTTGAGAAGTTTACCTACACCAAAGAATACGACAACTACAGCACTGTCGAAATATTGGATCTTTATCCTTATGCGCAAGATGACAGCAATGACGTCGTAGGAGCTATCACCGGTAATGATAAAAAAGAAGCGACCGGCAACAAGGCCATAAACCCTTCCAGCGTCGGGCTGAACAAAGGCGTGGAGGTTAATTTCAAGCTGCACTTCAAGATGTCGAGATTTACATATAATGACCGGCACGGTGCCGAAGCCGTGGCTTTTGAAGGAATCGATACGGCTTCGGATGTCGCCGCCGCTCCCTTATTGACTTACAAAGGTCTTGTAAAATCGGTTGAGACGCTATATGTTCGCAAGAAAAGAAAGTGGGAATACAGGCTTGTCATTACGGATGAATTCGCAAACGAATCGAATTCCACTAATCAGATTTTCGATATGCCTTCCGACAACGAGGATGCGAGGAACGTTTCGAAGACCATAACTCAGCCTATGGACAAGGTTACGAATCCGCAACCGCCTGCCAAGCTGGTGAGCGCTGATATGTTCCCGACTGCTTCGACGTCGTCGTCCATTATAACGACATCCCACACTAAGTACATGGCTTATGCTGCGTCTCAAGACTACGGATTCTCGATTTACGACACTCAAAGGCCGAAAAGGGGCCCTGCGGCGACAGGCGGCGACGATGTGGAGGACGCCACTGTGGAGATAAAGCGTATCGGCAAGGATAGGGCGAATACGCTTGGAAAGTATCATCTGACATTGCCGCAGGATGTCAAGTCCGGAAAAACCACGCTTTTGCTCAATAAGGTTCGTCAAATAGCCAGGAATAATGTTGTCTATGACGGTTCCATGACGATAAACCCTATCGAATACTATAAGGATCTCGCCATGTCTAAGACTAGGGACGAAGATCCGGACAAGGCGAAGATGAGGGGGAATGTGTCGCATCTTCTGGATGAGACGCAGAATGACAATCCGAGCGACAAGGAAGGCGAGAATGCGCTTCCCACCATGTATTCTCCTTTCGAATTCAACGAGTCCAAGCAGGATGCGAAGGCGAAGGTTCTCGGCAGGAAGGACTATAAGATTTTCGAGCGCTCGGAATATGAGATGCAATTCGCATCCATACCGACTGTCACCGTCAATTATCTTACCCAAAAGGAAGCCAGTGACATCGAGAATAAGACTAAAGGTTCGGAAGGCAAGGTAACGTTTTACAGCGAGACCTCGGTCAGCGCCTTGTGGGATATCGGATATGCGAATATGGGTTGCGTGATATGCAAGAGGCGATTCGTCAAAGAAGGAGAGGGAACATGCAACTCGTATATAAAGCTCAGCAATACTCCGATAATCCGCGATATGGGTGCGATTTATCCCATCGACCCTGAAGACAAGGAGTGGTCCGGGTGGGAAAACCATCCTTGCGGGAGAATGAAAAAAGTTGCGGACGAATTCATAAAAAAAGTAGGTAAAGCCCTTCACTTCAATATGAATCGCGAACGGGCGAAGAATGGAAATTTCAAGAGTAGCGAGCTGACCGACGAGGAAATAGAGCAAAAAAAGCTTGCGTGGGTTTACGATGATACCGGCACCGAGAGCAAACCGGCGACTTTCAAGCCTAAAATCACACGGCCTTTCGCCGAGGCGTTGTATGCTACGCTTCATTGGGGGACGATAATCGATCATGGATTCGATTGCGCTCAGGTATGCGGAGGGCCGTTGGCGGAATGGAGGGGCATTGACTATCCGCGCGCGGCCGACGGCTTCAAGGCGTGCTGGCAATCGGATTACAATCCGTTCACCAACGCCAAAAAAGGCGCTCCTGTTTTTTGCAATCAGGTTTCCGATGGATCGGATCCATGTCAGGTAGGCGCTGCGGATTGCCATTATACCGCCACCCAGGAAGGCGGAGGGGGTTCTGGAAAGCATCAGGGTATGTATAACGTATATGAGAGGCAGAACAAAAGGGAAGCCGACTTGTATGCTTATTTCATTTGGCAGAATGGCGATGTCATAGTCACCGAGTCCAAACGCAAGTCACTGAACAAAGATTGTGACATGAAGCAAACGGATAAGATGGGCGGAATGACCAAAGTCAATTATTTTAAGGACGGCTTACCCGCCAAATACCAGCCAGGCGCTGACGATGAGGTTTTCGTGCCCACGAGGGTTATGGAGATGGTGGCTGGTCCTGACGAATTCTTCAGTGACCGCAAAAGCAACCGCTGGAAATATTGGGAGGGCGATGAAGATGGCGATTTCTATAAGGAATCGACGACCGAGCCTGTTTATCAATATAAGAAGGATAGCCAGGGGTCGTTCTGGATGCTGCCGCCTGAATATGCCGAAGCATACGAGAAAGGCGATTGGAAATGCCCGTTAAATAGCGATAGGAATTTTAAGTTAGTACCGTTCGGCATGGCAGGAAAAGGAATCGGCGAAGTGGTGGCTGATCCGCCAGGACCGCCCGAAGTGAAGTATTCGTCAAATGAGCAGATTTATCTTGGGAACGGCAAATACGATGCAGGCGCAGAGAAGACGTATTACTTCAAGTTCACGGATCAGAAGCAATTGGGGGATTTGCGAAGAAAGTCGAGTTTCGGCGATAAACCCTTCAAAGGCAGGATGTACAGTCGAACTGAAAACAAACCGTATGTGAAAAAGTACGATGGGACGGAAGAAAGAAGGCCGGGGACGAGGAAAACCACGAGCAAAACATGGAAGAAGATTCCAGAAGGCGCTGACAATTTTCCCACTTGGAAGCAGAGACTCGATTATTACAAAGAAACCGGCAAGATCGAGCCCGTATGGGTCTTCGCACGCCCCGAAATGCTCGGTCTTATTTATCCGAACGGGCCTAAAGCCGGCGAATTTTTCAATCTCTTCAAAGAGTTTCCCACCGACAAAGAAGCAGATATGATTAAAAGGGATGATGTTTTGGTTGACGGGTCTAAACTCAAGAGCAACGGCAGGTATAATTCTTTTCATGCTTCGGTGCTTGACTGGCTTGCGGATGGTGGGATAACGGAAATAGGACTTCGCCAGTCGAAAGTCAATCTTCAGAAGAATTCTTTGCGAAATGACGCTCCGTTCGAGGATTTCTATTACTGGAGAGCACCTAACAAATTCACATCCGAACTGGTAGGCAAAACGAAGTATAATTGCGGAACTAGTTACGCTAGTCTATCGCCGGGCTACAATCCTAATGACGAGGCTTCGAGGAGGCAAAAGTGGGATCATAGGATATTCTCCTATACCAATCGCAACCCTAATATAATGCATGCTAAAACCCCGTCGGGACTTGATAACATATCGGTTGAGGATCCGCAGGCAGAGGCGACTGACAAAAGAAACCTCCACCCTTTCAAGAAATGGTCTGTTTTGAGCACCGCGCGTTATGGTCAAAATGAATTGGATAATTATCACTATATAACCCATACCGTAGGCGAAACATACGGACCTCACACTCGTGGCGGGATGAATTTCAACAATTCGTCCAAGAATCCTTTCGGGGTTCCCGGTCATTGCTATGAGCACAGTTATGGCTGGTCGGTGCATGACGACAATAAATTCACGTATATCCACGAAAGGATAGTCCCTGCGGTTTTCAATGCCGTCGTCAGGGCGCGCTTGCTTGAGTCGCATTTCAAGGTTGGTGTCGTGGAACCCCCCATTCCTGGACGAAACGACAAGGATTTGAAGGATAAGCTCAAGAAGAAGGACGAGATAAACAAGAATGTCGATGTGCAGGGCTTCTTCGACAAGTTCCCGCTGGACTTCATCACCTTCGATAACGAGATGCCGATGCTCGTGGCTCCGAAAAAGGGTCATGACTACATTCTGAAGCGAATCGTAACAGAGATCTCTAATTCGGACGAGGCGAAAAACGAGAATAAGGAATTCTTGATGGAACGCTATATGAAGCAGTTTGCGCCGGAGCTTGACGGTCCGTCGGAAGGCTTGCAGGAGATTCGCCATGAGCATTACGACAAACTGAATGAGAACGGCTATGATTTCAAATACAATGATCTCAAGGATATCGAGGATTCGTCGCCCAACTACAAGGTCGAACGCGTCAGAAGCTATACGAGCGGAGCCATATTAAAGAAGATGGTGAATGCCGATGGTAACGACATATCTCCTCTCGCCCGCAGCAAATTGCCGGTTCCGCATGCGTTCGGCAACTTGCGCATGGATAGCAATGTGACGAGCGAAATCAATCAAAGAGGCGGTTACGAAGAATTCGGAAAGGATGCGTATAAGGACAAAATGCTGGAAGGAGGCAGCAAGGCTCATTATGAGGCCTATCATGGAGGCTATGATGCCCTCGGACTTCAATCTCAGAGGCAGGAATCCATGGAAGTGATCGACTACAAGGTGTCTGAAACGGAACAGGGTTTTATGGACAATGCCGGTCATGCTTTGATGGCAGATGATTTCTCCGGAGTGATTACGACGCTGACAGTGGCTCCTGCGACCAAGGAAGACAGGGGCGATTTCGTAGAAGACGGCAAGAAGATGGGGATCGGCGACTACGAAGACAGCATAAAATAGCGTCGGCGGCTTATCCGTCGCAAGCCGCGATTTATGAAGCGACTTTTATTTTTTTGATTGTGTTGCTATAATTTGTGTCGGCAAGGTCGAATAGTTTGCGTTTGGCGAGGTATTTCGTGATATGATTCGTGATATTAAAAATTGGTTTGTTTTTTTGCTTTTGTCTGTTGCTTCGTTGTTTCTGATCACTTGTGCGCAATATCAGGGGAGGTATCTGACATTGGGCTTCGTTACCGTCTCCGATGCATCGTCTGGAACGGATCCCTATTCGGGATCGACCAAGCGCATGTCGGGAAAGGTCGTGTTCAAGGATGTGCGAGCAACCGATACCTTGCGTCAGGTGTTCGAACGCGTCGCCGTATCCAACGGCTGGAATCCCGAGACGGAGGGCATAGGGCCTTGGACTTGGCTTAAAAAGGACGGCAGCGGTTCCGGCGAGTTGGCGCTTCTCGATACGCAGGCCTTTCAGGACACGTATATGGGGACGACCGAGTCGATCGGGCTTCCGGAGAGGGATCAATACTACGGATTCAAGGTCGTGGTCGGCGAAGACAGCGATTCCAGGAAATACATCACTAACTGGGGCTGGTATAAAGGCGACGATCCGACCAAGCTGAATAAGGACATGATTTCCAAAATGAGGTTCTACAAGGACACTTCGTTCAATGTGTTCACGATCGGAATAGACGAGCCGCTGGGCGATTGCATCGCGATATACCCCAAATATGAGGTGTCCTTTTCCGGAAATAACGGAGAGTTCTATCTGCTTTTCTGGAAAAACGTCCTCAACGCTAATGGCGATGATCTGACATCCGATTCCAATTACAGTTTCGTTCCCGTTCTGCAGCGTTTCCTGATGGATGTTTCATCTACGGACGCATCATATACGTTCCCCTCTCTCGTCAGTGCGCATTCGGGAGATGGGTCCTATGCGGTTCTGGGCGGTCCGGAGCATGTTTCCGAATCCAGATTCGTAGTCGATAACGATCTGAATTTCCCGACTCCGGATATCAATGGTGATGAAGGCAAATATGGCAAGCAGCTGTATTACGTGCTGGATTCCTTCTACGATAAGCTTCCATATAAGACGGAAGGGTATCTGAGAAGTATCAGGGAAATAGGATTCAAATATAACAGGAATGTGGCAAGGGCGATAAACGTGAATGAAAACGAAGGAAAGAGGATGGCGAAGTCATCGTATCCTTTCTACAGGAAAGGCGACGGTTCGCCGCTTCAGAAAAACGATACCCCAAGCGCATCGGACGACATAAACGAGACCACTGGCAATTATTTGTATCTTTTCAACGGACTGGTCTCCAAATCCAAGCTGATGGAGGCCCATAAGGCGGCGGAATGGTCGGATGAATTGCAAACCGAATACGAAAGCCTCAAGAGCAGGTTCGGCGCCGAGGAATATTATGTGCTGAAGCCCGGCGCTCCGATCAACAAGGGCGTTTCATCCGAGAGCAAGATCAACCCTTTGGTGTCAAGGAAATTCGCGGAATACTATCCCGATTTGTGTTCGGGCGGCGAGTTGTTCAAAGATGGATTCGAATTCGAAACGGAGGACAACGGCGAGCTGAGGGTGTTGCGCCCCGGGGATGTGCTGGAGAGGAACAGCGATTGGGAAAAAACAATTAGCGGCAGGATTCTCGTTCCGAAATACACGATGCCCACCGCTGACGTGACCATAGGCTATAAAGTATCTCCCATAGATCCGGCCAAAGGCGGAGTAGGGTTGGAAATAGACATAGATGGCGAAAAGGAAGGAGGGGTTGTTTCCGGCACTGGCGATCCCGATATAGACGGCAAGGGTTATCCCAAAGGCATAGAGGCGAACGCTTTGGTGACTGTTCGGGTGGGTGCTTTGCTCGGTGATGTCAGGAGAGCCGTGATAGGCAATTTGTCTAGCGATCCCGAATGCGAAAAGGAATGGCGCAAGTATTGGAAGGCATGTGATGAGATAGAGAACGATTCCGCGCTTGCCGACTACGAAAAGGACGAGAGGAGAAGCAAGCTGGCGAAACCGAACGGCTTTTGGTGGCCTATTGATGTCGATCCGCTTTCATATCTTATTGAAAGCAAACCTTCTGAATGGTTGCCGAGTCCATTCCACTATATAAATTCAATCCAAATAATAGATTACAATACAGATCCGGACAAAGTGGCCAATGAAGGGGAATACTATTTGGATCCGGGTGCGAATCACAATAACCTGCCAGATCTGAAACATGTTGATGATGTGCGCGGGCGGCGTTTGGATATAGTGGATGGCGAATATGTCTATGAAGACGGCAGCTCCGAGGAATCCCGTAGGGATGAGCATATGGTATATAGGACATTTGATTTCGCAAGGGAACTTCTTTACGGCTGGCGCGATTACGAGAATCACGGCAAACGCTACTTCTTCGATCTCCGCAGGCAGGGAATGGTGCGTAATGATGATGATATAGTCGGCGGAGGAGAATGGGAGATTCGCGGCGATGCTCCTGAGATGGTAGGCGGGTATTATGTCGATGACAATGCAAACCTTATGACATCGGATTTGAACGATGACAAATATGCAAGACCGATAAAAGGCGACTTGTATCAGATTCTTTCCGACATATCCATCAAGCCTCATTATATCGATGCCGGATTTGCGCCTATTGCGAGGGGAGTCGCAGGAAATCCCGTTTCCGGCGCCGATCCTTATGAAAATAGCGATGGCATCGACGGCATGCGGCGTTTGGATCTCTTCGCTAATTTCATATACATACCAGGTGCGAAAGCCGGCGGATATCCCGGAATGGCTGAAACCGATGATGTGAAGTCGGCAAGGAAAAGGTGGGGGGCCATTACAGGCAAAAATGATAATATAGTGCCTGTGGATTGCAACCTTGTTTTTTCGCCTCTCAACGATGGTAGCAAGGCTTCTAATGCGAGAATGGACGATTTCGAGATGATGGAGATTCCGATGTCGTTTGCGCTTATGTACACGCTCGGCCTCAAATCGAACGACCCTAACGGTATGTATTCGGGATGGACCGATGAGCAGAAAAATATTCTTAAAGGGATTCTGGACGGCGTAAACTATAGCGGGATAGCGCCAGATTACAACACTGCTAGGGTTGCGAATAAAAATGTTATGTTCTGGGCGGGTTTGCCGGTTATTGCCGATGGATTCCATTGGTCGCTTGACGGAAAATCTCAGGACTCAGCGGCGGATCCTTTGGATCCTAACGGCGGAATGAGATATCGGATCGCCAAGCAGCTTTGCAATCTGATGACAGCGAATTATAATAGCAAGCACAATGCAGCGCTGACATTTGCTTATGAAGGCGATGAGCTCACATTGAGGAGAGGAGCCACAGGTTTCAGGCTTCCTACGGCCGAGGAGTACGATTATGCTCAAAGGATAATCACTCAAAGGCAGCAGATAGCTCCGGATTATAAGGCATTCGATATCAATGGAAAGGATTATTACGTCGAAAAGAGGGAGATTCCCAGCGGTGGGAACGGAGATGTTGATGGCTATGGCGGAACATTCAGCGTGATTTCGTGGGATAGTTCCGAGGACGCTAATAGGAATGTGAATAATCATGCCGATATAAGGGAGTCTTTCATAAAGCGCAGCGACAACTACGAATACGATTTCCAATCTTCCAAGTCCTTGCCGGGGCTGAGGTTGCTCAACTATGACAGGCTCTATGGCCTAGCAGATGGAGATCCATCTTCACCTGATTCTTTCGCAGGTAATGTGGGATTTCCTTTGCGAGGGATATTCGATGTGACTACAAGGAGATTCGATCGGCTTGATGCTAGCGGATTGAATGACATGGGCAATTATCCTGTTGCCAAACTTTCCCTTAATGTAAGGTCTGGAAGCGGGGTGATGGATTTTATAAGTTCGTATAGTCTGGTCGAGCCCGGCTCGGCAAACGGCTTCCTCTCCAAAAGCTATAAAGGATTCTACGAGTTGTTCAAGGATCGCGATGAAAGCAAATGGGTCATGAGTGGTGTGCCTTCTGGAACGTATGATGTCTCGGTTGACCCGAACGCTGAGAATTATGATCCTATTTTAGTCACAATGCCTGATAAGAATAGAAAATACGAACCTCAAGTGAAATCGGGCAATGGCAATGATTACATATATGATCCTGTAACGAAAGTGAATAAAGGCGCGATGCTTGCGATGGGCTCTCCTTCCAACCTGCGTCATCCATACAATTGCTCCTGGTATAGAGCTAGTGAGGATGGCGAGGTTGATATCAAACTTGATTCGCCCAATGTGAATGCAGGGTTTTATACGGGTACCTACGGCAGTAGTTTCAAGGCGAATTATGACTTGGGCAGGCTGACAATACTTCCACCCGATGTGTTTCAGCTCCAGAATTTCCGTGTCGTCAGGTCGTTGTAACGGACTCTGTTGCATTGCGAATCATCCGAGAAAAGGCGTTGGCGATGTTTGAATGATTGCAATGACACGTTTGTTTGGCAGATGTCGCAGTGCATTGGCTTTACGGGGACGTTTGTTTGCGCTTCTGCTTCTGCTTTGTGCAGTTGTGGCGTTTTTCGCATGCGCAGGCAATGTGAATTCGACCGATCCGGATGGTGGCAACAGGGCTTTGGAGCCGATTGGCGGAGAAGAGGAGCAGGAGATCGGCGACGACTACGCTGGTGCCACGCAGGCTCTTTGCGAACATTGCGTTCACGAATTGAAATTCGAACTGAAGGACGGCAAGCGCCAATGCCATGTCGTTGCTTCCGATGACTTGGACATTTCGTCCGCTTGGCTTGTTTTCTTGAATTCGTCCGGTACTGCCAGATCAGGCGTGAAGAAGCCCAAGCATAGCGTTTCCGTGCGGCTTGCCGAGCAAAGCGGCGTTCCTTTCGAATTGTCATCGTCGAGAGATGTCGGCTCGAATGCGGTTCCGGAAAGCTCGGCGAGAAGGCATAAGTCGCCCAGAAGGGTTTCCCTTGATTACGATACGCTTCGGAAAATCTCAGATTTCGAATCCGGCGAGTGCATTTCAAGTCGCAAAGCCGACAGCGATTTTTCGAAAAGCGATTCGGTTTTAAAAGGCAAAACCATTTCGGAAAATGATGAGCCTCTTGCGATTGGAAGCGTCAGAACGTTCAAGGTCTATTATGATTCCGTCATCGATTCCGAAGAATTCAAGAGTGGTTACAGGGAAGTATCCGCCGAGTTGAAGCACTTGTCGAGAAAGCAGACGGATAACGGCGAAAGAACTTTGCTGCTGTATTTGCAAGAAGGTCTGAAAGATGCGGGAAATATCCCGTCAGCAGAAGATTTCGCATTAATTTCGGACTGTTTTTTCGATGTGATGTATCCGCTTGCCACGCAGGTTTTCGGAAATGACGAGGGGAAGGTGACTGGAAACCCCGATAAAACCGAAAGCGAATGGAGCTTGGACAATTTCATCACCAATACCGACGAGCTTGCTGTCCTTTTTTGCGATATAGATGATCAAGGGCCGGATTTCAAGGAAGGATATGTTTACGGATTCTTCGATCAGTCTAATTACATCAAGCCCGAAGCGATGTCACAACCTCAATGGAATGGATACGAGACAAACGGTATTCCGCTTATATGCATTCATGCATATAAGGCGGGGGGCGATGATCTCGGGACTTCGCTTCTGACGATGCTGCATGAGTTTCAGCACCTCATCCATAGCCAGCACTTGGGCGAATTGGCGTCGCTTTCGTCGCTGAAAGTTTCCAAACCGGATGTTTTCATCGATGAGCTTTTTTCTCTTGCTATCGAGGAATTGGCGGCAAAGCGCCTGATCGAATATGCAAAGGAGAAACATGAACGGGATTTGATTGTCGAAGATCCGTTCTGCGTGCTATCGAATGCGCACGGGTTGGAGTTCGGAGTTATCGGCTCGACCGAACGGGCCGGCGATGAAATCTTCAAAAAGGGCAAAGGGCCCTATGTTTTGGATTCATTCGGTTACGACATCACGGCATGGCATAGCCCCGATGATGCCTCGAACGAGAACGAAAGGAAAGAAGCCGATAGGAAGCAGCTTGTCGATTATGGGCGCGCAGCCGCATTCGCCCATTACATCCTCCTGAATTACGGCATCGGCTGCTTTAAGGAATATCTGGATAAGGCCGTTCCGGGTTTCAATAGAGGGCTTATGCCTGCTATCGCAAGCGTAATCAACGCAGAAAGAGCGCAAAGCGGCGGTTTCGAGCAAGCATCTTCTTCTTATGACATCGCTTCGTTTATGAAGGACTTCGCCATAGCAGCGCTTATGTCCGGCGTATCCGGAACGTGCGCCCCGATTTCATTCAACAAGGCATCGTTCGTCGAAGTCGCCGGCATGAAGGTTCCGTCAGTCAATCTGCATCAATATTATGCAAATGGATCAGGAGCAAGGGGCATCCGCAATTCTCACATTCTGAATGGCGAGGCTTTTGACGGCTTTTCCATAAATTATTACTCCGTCTTGCAAGATGTCGCCGAATTGAATAAAGGAGATACGATCGCAATCACTCTCGATTCCTCTTTGTCCTCGTATGTGGATGCATTGCTCGTTCTAGTTCCGTCCAACGCTTCCGTCTTGGATTTCAAGGCCGCCGGAAACCTCAATCAGCCGTGCTTGAAGAATACGACATCACCGTCTTTCATGAGGTAGTCCTTGCCTTCGCG
>DMKZ01000026.1 GCA_003454065.1 Spirochaetaceae bacterium | reverse complement strand
CTCATCCGCCAATATTATGCTCGGATTGGCGACTATGGACCTTGCAATGGCGGTTCGCTGCTTCTGACCGCCGGAAAGCTCTCGCGGCAAATGTCTGAGCCTATCGGAAAGACCTACTTGCTCAAGCGCAGCGGCGGCACGGCTGAAACGCTCTTTCTCCCCGACGTTCTGATAAACCAGCGGAAGCGCTACGTTTTCGATAACGGTCAGGTAGCTCAGAAGATTGTATTGCTGAAACACGAATCCGACTTTTCTTCCTCGTATTAGCGACAAATCCCTTTCACCAAGCCCTGAAGTGCAAACACCGTCTATCTCGATCCGCCCGGACGTAGGCACGTCCAAACAGCCGATAATGTTCATAAGCGTGCTCTTACCGCTACCCGAAGGGCCTGTTATGCTAAGCATCTCTCCTTTGCCGATCGTAACGGACACCCCGTCCAACGCCTTCACTTCCACTTCACCCATGGAATATGTTTTTCTGATGTCTTCGGTCTTTATTACGCAATCCACGCTCAGCCTTCCATTATCTCGACATGCCTCCGCCGCCAGCCGGAGGCCCTCCCGCCCCGCCGTTCATCATTGCCCCGCCCATCGGGCCGGAACCGTTCTGCGATGACGAATTGAGAACATATTCGTCGCCCGCAGATATGTCGCCTGAGAGCACTTGGGAAAGCCCCTCGCCCAAATACCTTACCGCGACTTCCGTTTTGGAAAAGCTGCCGTCGGCATTCTTTTTGGTTATATAGCTTTTGCCTCTCTGAGACCTGACAGCGGAGCTTTGCACGAGCAAATACTTGATATTGCTTTTGGATTCTATCGTTGAGGAGAAACTGTATCCCGGATAAATTCCTTCCGGAGGCTCCGGTATTCTTATCTCGACTTTCTTCGTTCCTATCCCGGAACTGGAATTATAAGTGCCGAGAAACGGAATGTAATGTATCACGGCCTTCACCGGCTGATTCGGAAGAGAATCGAAATTCAAAAGGATTTCCATGCCCTCATGAAGATTGCGGACATCCATCTCATCGACCTCCACATAAGCCTTGAGATACGATTTATCCACTATCTGCATCAAGTTCAGCGTGGTAGCCGCCTCGGAATAGTCTCCGACATGAATATTGACCTCGGTGACCTCGCCGTCGAAATTGGCTACGGCTTTCGTATATTCCATGTTGTTCTCAGCGATCTGAAGCTCCAGTTCCAAAAGCTCCAGCTCCTTTTCGCTCGCTATCGTTTTCTGTCTTTCGAGCTCCTGCCGGGCTTTGAGAAGATTGCGGCGCTGCGAAGTGTTGTCTATAGTGGCAAGAAGCTGACCTTTCTCCACTTTGTCCCCGACCTGAACGAAGACCCCTGTGATGGCTCCGGTTCCTCGGAATTGCACTTTCTGAACGTCGGCAGCTTCAAGATATCCAGACACGTCTATGCTGCTCGTCCATTCCGTTTCCATTGCTTTCGCAATCCTGACTATATCGTCGCTCGACTTGTTCTTGTTCTTCTTCCTCGTCCCAGCCACCGCAACCGCCAAAAGCACGATCAGAACGGCGCCTATTGCAATGAACATTGTTTTGCGTTTCAATTTTATTTTCAAGTTCGCCTCCCGATTTCAGCAATTGAGAATATTCGCTTCGCATTGCAGCTTTATAAGCGACAGCAGAAAAATCTTATAGTCGTTTTCCGTTTTCATGAAAGCTGCCGTTCTCTCATTGAATTCCAATTCGGAATAAAACCCGTTTTCATAAAGACGCTTCTCGTTCGCAAATCCGATCTTAGCGTTATCATAGTCCATTTTCCACTTTTCCGATTCCATTCCTGCCGCAAGAATGTTCGAAGCCATGGCCATGGCATTGCTCCGATAATTGTAAAGCGCCAGATCGTAATCATATGATTTGCTCTGCATGCTTATAAGAGCCTTCTGTCTGTTGAGCCTCTCGGTTTGGGAAACCGAAGTTCCGATGTTGTATCTCGCTGACAAAGTGAATTCCGGATAGGTTTTCCTCAAAACAGCATCTATATCCGCTCCGGCACCGGCCTTCACCTGCCACGATGAATCACTATAGCCCACGGACCCGTCGAGCGCATATCCCGATATTTCCGCATCCTCGATATTAAGACTGGCGGACGCATCGAAATTCAACGCTCTTCCATCGTTTTTCATAAGAATCGCATAGCTGTTTTCCGCTGAAAGCTTGTCCAGAAGAGCGATGGCAACCTCAGTGTTGCCTTGTTCGAGCGCAACGAAATCGAAGTCCGAAACGGAAAAAACATCGAACGTTTCATATTCGAACCCGCAAAGCCTTTTGAAGCTCATCAATGCACTGTCGTATTCGTATTCGCATTTGCGAAGCGATTTCTCGCTGCCGGTTATCGCAGAAGCTTTCTGGTTATACGCGTATGTTCCTTCTACTATCAGACCGCTTTCTACGGAGGATTCGAACTCCGCTTTGCTTTTCTCAAACGAAGCCTTGGCAGTCAAAAGGGCGCTCTCCTTCTCCAAAACCTTAGAAAGCGAATCGCAAACGGAGGCTTCGAATTGATAATCGAGCTTTTCCGAAAGGCTGTCGGCCTGAAGCCTCGCTCTTCTTTTAGCATAATCGCTGCTATTGTCGGAAACGGCATCGATTCTCAGCTTCTGGCTGACCGACAAACCAGGCGCATAGGTGCTGGCAGCATTCGTCGCAGAAGAATACACTATGTTCATCGGTGCGGATAACGTGATTCTGATAGTATCCTCGCTGCCGCTGGAATACGAAAAAGAAGGATTCAGCCTGATGCTTGAGTTTCCGGAAGCCGAATCCGGCGCAAGCGAAGCATTGACTCCCATTTCATACGTATCCTGTTTGTCCAATTGTTTCAGCAATGCTTCGAAATCGCTAAGATTCGCCGATCCTCTCAAATTGGCATAATATCCGCTCTGCGCCTTAGCCCTAGCGATAATATCCTTGAAATCGGCAGAGCTGACGCCTTGAGCAAGCAATACGATGAAAAGCAATGCGATGGAGATCTTTTTCATAATGACCGAACAAATGTCGTCACGAAATCATCTCGCTTTGAAACTCCCTGCTCAACTTGAGGAGATTCATTATGTACTTCAATGTCACTTCCTTGTACTCGCCATCCACATCCGAAAGAAGCTCCTTCATTTTCTTGTTTTCGAAGTCAGCGTCCGCCAAACCGGCATTAGCCTTCTTCTTCAAAACAGCCAGATCCTTTATGGCAGACATCCTCTTCTGGAAATAATCGACCAAAATCCTATCAAGCTGCATTATCTCATCTCTTTTCTCGTCAATAGTCATATATGCTAAAACTCCAATTCCCTGATGCGACAGTTTTTCCGTTATTTTACCGTTTATCCTTTTTTTTGTCTAAGAGGTTTTTTCAAAACTAATTTCAAGACGATGTGAAATCTAAAAAAACCGTCCCCGAATAATTTCAGGGAAGGCATATTCTTGAAAAGCTGTTTTGTTCCTGTGACGCTTAGGTTCGAAAACCCTTGCTTATATGTGTTTGACGAGACGAATCGCTCTGCCCCAAAACGGGTTTCCGCTATCCCTATAAACGGAAAAGGCTCCGTTTTCGTAACACATATCCGTCGCCGAACTATCGTCGGTTGAAGTTGCAGACCAATAGAGCAAACCGACATTTTCCGAAGCGGCGGCAGATGCCTGACTTCTCAATACGGATGCGTTTCCAGACCGTATCCTATAATCGTATTGCAATTCCTCAAGATTCCAGCCCGAAGACGCTGACGAACCGGAATGATAGAGGTTTCCTCTCGAGAGATACACTTTGCTTCCTGAAGAGCTGACAGTGAAAACGCATGGCCTGTATTCTATCTCGTATCCTATCTCATGTCTTATTTATGCAAATTTTATGCCATACTAGCGCCTTTCAAATTCATTAATGCACAAACTGTTGCGTTTCAACAAAATGCAGTCTCATAAGATGTATGAAGGATTATTCGCTGCTGTGCAAAAATTTCCGATGAAATGTGAAAAAAATTTCACAAAAGAGGGTATTTTGAAAAAGGCTCTCTCATCGGACGAATACGGAAACTCTGTCATTCGACAAGATACCGGTCAAATGTTCCAGCTCCTCATAGCTATAGCCTTTTGCGGTTTTGAAAGCAGGCAACAAGGTTACGGAATTCCTGAATTGCTGCAAATACCATGTTATACGCCTATTCGGGATGCATGTAATGATATCATGCTTCATTTGATAGAAATCCTCAATCGACAAGAGGTTTTTCACGCATGTGGTCCGCAACTCGAACTCGATTTGATAAGAATCAAGAACCGACAAGCTTTCGCGTATTTTTTCCGAAATTTCCAAAAGAATCGAATTTGTCGAAGCGAATGCAGAGTAGTTATCCAAAGGAGCCTTCACATCTGCTGCGACATAATCCGCAAGTTTTTCCTCAAGAATGCATCCCAGCATCAAGGGATTCGTCAGGTTCGTATCGAGTTTTATTTTCAAATCGGTGCATTCCCGTACCCTCTTCAAAAAAGAGGGAAGCTCCTCGTAAAGAGTCGCCTCCCCTCCTGATATCACGATTCCTTCCAAAAAATTCTTCCGCTTGGAAACGAAATCGAAGAACTCATCCTCACCGATCGATCCTTCGCCTTGTCGAAGCACATCGCCCACAAGCAGCGGGTTATGGCAATACGGACATGCAAGATTGCATCCTTTCAGCCATAA
>DMKZ01000079.1 GCA_003454065.1 Spirochaetaceae bacterium | reverse complement strand
CGTTTTCATCAACAAGTGCGACCAGGTTCCCGATGCAGAGCTTATAGACCTCGTCGAGATGGAAATCAGGGAGCTTCTTACGAAGAACGGCTATGACGGCGATAACTGCCCTGTCATCAAGGGTTCTGCCTATCTTGCTATGAGCGAAGGCGATAATCCCGAGAATACGAAGTGCATAGAAGAGCTTCTTCAGGCTATGGATTCGTATATACCTGAGCCTGTGAGAGATACTGACAAGCCCTTCCTTATGCCGATTGAGGACGTCTTTACGATTTCCGGACGCGGAACCGTTGTTACCGGTAGGGTTGAGAAGGGTGTCATCCACGTCAACGATCCTGTCCAGATTGTCGGAATCAAGCCGACCAAGGATACGGTCTGCACTGGTGTCGAGATGTTCCAGAAGACCCTTGACGAAGGTCAGGCGGGAGATAACATCGGCGTGCTTCTCAGAGGCGTTGACAAAAAGGAAGTCATGAGAGGTCAGGTCCTTGCGAAGCCGAAGTCGATTTCTCCGCATACCGTATTTGAAGGCGCTTTGTATGTTCTTTCAAAGGACGAGGGCGGAAGGCACTCGCCGTTTGTTGTCGGTTATAGGCCTCAGTTCTATTTCAGGACGACCGATATCACCGGTGCTGTCGAAGAGATCGTTGGCGGCGCTGAAATGGTCATGCCTGGTGATAACACCACCATCAAAGTCAAGCTTATTCACCCGATTGCTATGGAGCAGGGGGTCAGGTTCGCTATAAGAGAGGGCGGAAAGACCGTTGCTTCAGGGCAGGTCACAAAGATAATCGAGTAATTCGCACGGCGAAATTATTGATGAAAATTGGAAGGCCGACGGCCTTCCAATTTTATTGTTTTCGGGAGGATTGTTTGAGTAATGGCAAAAGAAGATAGGATACGGGTTGATCTTAGAGGATACGATGTTGAATTAGTCGAGAAGTCCTGCAAGGTAATAGTCGATACCGTCGTCAGCAATGGAGGAAAGGTCGCAGGTCCGATTCCACTTCCTACACACATTAAGAAATGGACAGTTCTTCGTTCGCCCCACGTAAACAAAAAGTCTAGGGAACAGTTCGAAATGAGGACTCATAAGAGGCTTATCGACATCTACGGAATCAATGACAAGATCAGAGATGAGTTGATGAAGATCGAACTCTCTGACGGTGTTGAAGTGGAGATGAAGGGTTAAGGAGACATTGATGTTAGGGTTAATCGGAAAAAAAGTCGGCATGACGCAAGTTTTTGATGCCAATGGTAAATTAATCCCTGTCACTGCTATAAAAATAGAGGACAATGTAGTCGTTTCCAAGATGACCAAGGAAAAGAACGGATATGATTCCGTGCTTTTGGGAACTGTGGATATGAACGAGAAAAGGGCCACGAAGCCTTATATCGGTCAATTTGCCGCTGCAGGCTGCAAGGTGAAGAAGGAATTGAAGGAATTCAGGGATTTCGACAAGGATGTCAACATAGGCGATTCTCTGAACCTTAGCATTCTCGAGGAAGTGATGTTCGTGGATGTCACGGGAATTTCCAAGGGAAAGGGATTCCAAGGCGGAATGAAGAGATGGGGCTTTGGAGGCGGAAGAGCGACGCATGGCTCCAAGTTCCATAGGGATTTGGGAGGCACGGCGATGTCATCGACGCCTGCTAGGACGTTCAAGGGCCAGCATATGGCCGGACACATGGGCGACTGCAAAGTCACGGTTCAGAATCTCAGGATCGTGAAGAGCGATGCGGGCGAGGGTTTGCTTTTGGTGAAGGGTGCTGTTCCTGGTTGCAACGGAAGCACTTTGATAGTCAGGAAGGCTGTCAAGAAATAGAGGGCTGTTTCATGGATTTGAAGGTTTATAATATTAAAGGCGAAGAGACGGGCAGCATTTCTCTGAATGACGAGGTCTTCGCGGACGAAATCTCCACGGGCTGCATTTATTATGCCGTAAATAACGAGCTTGCAAATAGAAGGGTCGGAACGGCATGCACGAAGACCAGAGCGGAAGTGAACTATTCCAATGTGAAGCCTTTCAAGCAGAAGGGAACCGGTAATGCGAGACAGGGAGATAAGAAGTCTCCTGTCAGAGTTGGCGGTGGTACGATTTTCGGACCGAGGCCGCGCGACTATTCCTATTCCCTGCCTAAGAAAATGAAGCGCAAGGCATACAGGTCGCTTCTTAGTCTGGCGGTCAAGGAGGAGAGACTCAAGGTTGTCGAGGATTTCACGACTTCTGGAAAGACCAAGGAAGTGCAGAAGATAGTCGATGTGTTTTCAAAATATCCGGACAGGACGGTTCTCATTTTGAAGAACGACGATGAGCTTGTCAGGAGATCTGCGAGGAACATACCGAATGTCAGGGTTCTTGCGTATGATAAGCTTTCCGCCAAGGAGCTGTTTTACGGAAAGAAGATCCTGGTCATGCAGACGGCAGCGGTGAATTTGGGAAATTTCTATAGCGGAAAAGAGGTTCAGGAATGAATGCAAATCAGATAATTATCGCTCCTATTCTCAGCGAGAAGTCCAATACGATCAGAGAACAGGATGTGAAGAAATACACTTTCAAAGTGTCTGCTTCTGCGAATAAGCACGAGATAATGGATGCTGTTGAGGAGCTTTTCAATGTCAAGCCTGTTTCCTGCAATACGATGTTTGTCAAAGGCAAGCCGAAGAATTCCAGGACAAGAAACAGGACCGAAGGCAAAAGAAGCTCATGGAAAAAAGCTATAGTCACAATGAAGAAGGGAGACAAGATCACTGCCTTAGAGGTGTTGTGATAAGGGGAGTTGGTATTTTATGGCGATAAAAAGATATAAGCCGATGACGCCTGGTCTGAGGACGCGAACCGTTCTTGTCCGCAGCGACATCACGGCCGACAAGCCTGAGAAATCGTTGGTAAAGCATCTCAAAAAGCATGCCGGACGCGGTCAAGGTGGCAGAATCTCTGTCAGAAGGCGCGGAGGCGGTGCCAAGAGGGCATATAGGATCATTGATTTCAAACGCGACAAGATAGGAGTGCCTGGTGTTGTCAAAACCATCGAGTACGATCCGAACAGGACCGCTAATATTGCTTTGATAGCTTATCTCGATGGCGAGAAGAGATATATCATTGCTCCGAAGGGCCTGACGGTTGGCAATAGGATTCAGGCCGGTAGCGGTTCTCCGCTGACGGTGGGCAATTCCTTGCCGTTGAAGGACATACCTCTTGGCGTTCAGGTGCATAATGTGGAGCTTACATACGGCAGGGGCGGACAGCTTGTTCGTTCTGCAGGGCTTAGCGCCACGATTGTGGCGAAAGAGGGAAAGTATGTGACGCTGAGGCTTCCGTCGGGCGAAATGAGAATGGTCTATAACCTTTGTTCCGCTACTATCGGAACGATTGGCAATGAAGACTCGATGATAGTTTCGCTGGGTAAGGCCGGTGCTTCGAGGCATCTTGGCAGGAGACCCAAGGTCAGAGGCGTAGTCATGAACCCTGTTGACCATCCGCATGGCGGTGGTGAGGGAAAGACCGCAGCAGGTCGTCATCCTGTTACGCCTTGGGGCAAGCCGACTAAGGGTGCTAAGACGAGAGACAAGAAGAAGCCGTCTTCCGCGTTCATCGTGAAGAGAAGAAAATAGCGCAAGGGGTTGTTTAATATGGGTAGATCGATTAAGAAAGGACCGTTTGTGGATAAGAACCTCTACAAGAAGATAATGGCGTCAAACGAGAAGAACGATAAATCCGTTATCAAGACGTATTCGAGGGATTCCATGATTATTCCCGATATGATAGGGAAGACCATTAGCGTTTACAATGGTAAGACATGGGTTCCGGTTTACATCACCGAAGGACTTGTGGAGCACAAGCTTGGCGAATTTGCGCCGACTAGGGTTTTCAGGGGACATTCTTCAGATAAGGGTGCGACTAGAAAATAGGGGTAAGCGATGAATTACAGTGCAAAAGCGAAATTTTTGATGATGTCGCCCAGCAAGATAAGGCCGGTGGCCAATCTGATTAGGAACAAGGACTATTCCGAAGCGATGTCGATACTTTCCGTCATGCCTCAGAAAGGCGGAAAGCTTATAAGGAAGGTCTTGCGTTCTGCTGGTGAGAACGCCAAGAACCTGAACAGAAATCTGACGGATGATATGCTTTACGTATCCGAAATCAAGATCGATGAGGGTCCGCGTCTTAAGAGAGTCTGGCCGAGGTCGCATGGAAGGAGGGACATCCTGTTGAAGAGAATGAGCCATATAAGCGTTTCAGTAAGTGAGAAGGTGGGCTAGAGATGGGTCAGAAAGTTAATCCTATAGGTTTTCGTTTGGGATTCAATAAGTCGTGGGATTCCAGGTGGTATGTTAAGCCCGCAAAATATGTGGATACTCTTTTGGAGGATTTGAAGATCAAGGAGGAGCTTCGCAAGATGCCGGAAGTCGCATCTTCGGACGTTTCGAAAATCGAGATATTCAGAAACCCTCAAAGGCTACGCGTTCTTATCCACACTTCGAAGCCGGGAAGCCTTATCGGCAAGGGCGGATCGAATATAGAGAAGCTCAATGCCAAGGTCGCCTCGCTTACGAAGACCAAGGCGATTGTCAAGGTCGAGGAAATACACAAGCCTAATCTGGACGCCAATCTTCTTGCGAACAGCATTGCCCGTCAGCTCGTGAACAGGGGCAGCTACAAGAGGATATTGAAGAAGTCCGTTGCGGATGCGGTTCGCGATGGCGCGATGGGAATAAAGATCAGGGTTTCCGGAAGGCTTAACGGTGTCGAAATCGCAAGAAGCGATAGCATAAAGGAGGGCAGGGTTCCTCTGCATACTCTTAGGAGCAAGATCGATTACGGTTTTGCTGTCGCAAACACCAGCTACGGATCGATAGGCGTTAAGGTATGGTTGTACCTTGGCGAAAGCAATGATTCCCAGAAGAAAGTCAGATCCGACGCCGGAGAAGTGATCAGGAAGAAGAGAGAAGGAAGGGTTACAGAAAATGCTTAGTCCGAAAAGAGTCAAACACAGGAAAGTTCAGCGCGGAAAGAGGGACGGCGTTGCTCATAAGGGCAATTTCGTCGCTTTCGGCGAATACGGTCTTCTCGCTCTTGAGCCGTTGTGGATCACGAATCGTCAGATCGAGGCTGCTCGTGTTGCCATGACGAGGCATGTCAAAAGAGGCGGAAAGGTTTGGATCAGGATATTCCCGCAGCTTCCATATACCAAAAAGCCTGCGGAAACGAGGCAGGGAAACGGTAAGGGCGCTCCTGAGGGATGGGTTGCGGTCGTGAAGAAAGGCGCGATATTGTTCGAAATGGCTGGAGTCGAGAGAAACATGGCGTATGAGGCTTTGACCTTGGCTGCGAGCAAGCTTCCCATTAAGACCAAGTTCGTTGAAAGAAACATGATGGAGTAAGGTATGAAGGATTCTTTTGATAAGTTGACGCTCGAAGAGCTGGAAAGCAAGAAGAGGGAGTTGGAGAAAGAGAACTTCAATCTCAGAGTGAACAGGGTCTATGGCCATTTGGACAATCCTCTGGCTTTGAGGAACACTCGAAGGAAGATAGCAAGAATCAATACGAGGATTTCCGAAATCAAGCTCGGGATTCATCAGGATAAATGAGGATCGGTATGGTAGGCAGCAGGAAGAAGACATTTGTAGGTCAGGTTACTTCTGATAAGATGGATAAGACGATTGTCGTCAGCGTTGTCGGCAAGAAGCTGAATCCTCTATATAGGAAATACGTCAAATACGTGAAGAAGTTTAAGGCTCATGACGCTCAGAATAGCGCGCATATCGGCGACAAGGTTCGAATCGAAGAATGCAGGCATTACAGCAAGGATAAGTGCTGGATGCTTCGCGAGATTGTCGAAAAAGCTAAATAATAGGAGAATGGCATTATGATTCAGATGCAATCACGCTTGAATGTGGCTGATAACACGGGCGCCAAGGTTGTTCAATGCATAAAGGTGCTCGGAGGTTCTCACCGCTATATTGCCGGCGTAGGCGATATCATCGTCGTTGCGGCAAAGGATGTGATTCCGAACGGCGGCATCAAGAAGGGGGATGTCCTCAAGGCTGTCATAGTGAGGACCAAGAAGGAGTATAGGAGGCCGGATGGCACATACATCAGATTCGATGATAATGCATGTGTTATAATTGATGCTAACAATAATCCGCGCGGAAAGAGAATTTTTGGACCGGTTGCGCGTGAATTGCGTGACAATTTTATGAAAATAGTGTCGTTGGCGCCTGAGGTGCTTTGAGCGGGGGAAGACTATGTATATAAAGAGAAATGACATGGTTGTCGTTCTTAGCGGCAAGGACAAGGGCAAGAAAGGCAAGGTCCTTGATGTGAATAGGAAGGCTGGAACGGTGATCGTCGAAGGCGTTAATATCGTAACGAAGCATGTGAAAAAGCGCACGCAGGAGGAAGAGAGCAGGATCGTCAAGGTCGAGGCTCCCCTTTACGTCTGCAAGGTTGCCCTCATCGCAAGCGATGGAAAGCCTACGAGAATCGGATTCAGGATGGAAGGCGATAAGAAGGTCCGCTATTCCAAGAGGACGAAAGAGGTGCTGTGATGGCTGATGAGAAGGATATGGGCATTGACGAGAACGCACTCGCTGCACAAGCCTCTAGCGAAGCAGAAGAGCAGATTGCCGAAGAGCTCAACAAGAAGAAGAAAAGCGTCGAATCATCTTTGAGGAAGACGCTGGGCGAGGCCGGTATTGCCGCGAATTTTCAGGAAAAGGAAGAAAGCGTCGTAGTTGAGATTCCGATTTCAATCGATCAGGATAAGGAAGAGCTTGTTTCGAAGTTGCTTGCCGAGAAGATGGAGCAAGCTAGGAAAGAAGCCGAAGCCGAGGCTGAGAGAAGAGCTGCGGAGGAAATTGCACGCAGGCAAAAGGAGCTCGAGGAAGAGGCGATGAGGCGTGCCGAAGAGAAAGCCAGGCAGGAAGCTGAGGAGAAAGCGCGTCAGGAAATGGAAAGACGCAGGGCTGCCGAAGAGGCCGCTCGCAAGGCCGCCGAAGAGGAGGCCGCTAGAAAAGCTGCCGAAGAGGCCGCTCGCAAGGCCGCTGAGGAAGAGGCCGCTAGGAAGCGTGCTGAAGCCGATAGGTTAGCTGCCGAAGAGGCTGCTCGCAAGGCCGCTGAGGAAGAGGCCGCTAGGAAGCGTGCTGAAGAAGCTGCCAAGAGGGCGGAAGAAGCTAGAAAAGCCGCTGAGGCGGAAGAGAAGAGATTAGCCGAAGAAAAGAAAAGAAGCGAAATCGAAAAGGCCAAGAGGGCCGCTGCCAATGCCGAGAGAGAAAAGAAAGTGAAGGAAATGATCGAAAAAAGCAAGGCTCAGAAAGCTGAGAAAGCTGTCAAGGCAGCAAAACCTGCTGATGCGGGAAGATTCATGCCGAACTTCAAGAGGCGATATCTTAATCAAGTCAGAGACAAGCTGCAGAAAGATTTCAATTTCTCATCTCCGATGGAGATACCGAGGATGACCAAGATAACCGTTTCGTTCGGTTGCTCCGAGGATAAGGAAAACAAAAAGTACATGGATGCGGCTGTAAAGGAATTGGAGCAGATAACCGGTCAACATGTGGTTAGGACGAAGGCGCACAAGAGCATAGCCAATTTCAAGATCAGACAAGGTCAGGAAATAGGAGCAATGGTTACGCTTCGAAACGATAACATGTGGTACTTTTTCGAAAGGTTGGTCTCTGTCGCCCTTCCTCGCGTGAGGGATTTCCGCGGTGTCAAGCCGAATGCATTTGATGGTCATGGGAATTATTCCTTGGGTGTGACTGAACAGATCATTTTCCCTGAGATCGATTTTGACAAGATAGAGAGGATCAGCGGGTTCAACATCGCTTTTGTCACTACGGCTAAAAACGATAAGGAAGGTTATGCGCTCTTGAAGGAGTTGGGCATGCCTTTTTCAAAGTAAGGGCTAAATGGAGATAATATGGCTAAGAAATCTTTGATTATCAGGGCAAAAAGAAAACCCAAATTCAGCACTAGGAAAAATCTGCGATGCAATCTTTGCGGTCGCTCCAGAGGATATATGAGAGATTTTGGCATATGCAGGCTTTGTTTCAGAAAGCTGGCTTCGGAAGGCCAGATCCCTGGCGTGACCAAATCGAGTTGGTAAGGAGGTGTTAGGATGTCAGTATCAGATCCGATTGCAGATATGTTGACGAAGATCAGGAATGCGGCGTTGGCCAAGCATTCCAGCACTGTCGTGCCTGCTTCCAACACCAAGATGGAAATATGCAAGATATTTAAGGCCGAGGGCTATATCAATAGTTTCAAGGTCGTTGAGGACGGCAGCAGGAGATTCATAAAGATTTTCCTCAAATACGACAATAACAACAACAGCGTCATCAGGGGCATCAAGAAGCTCAGCACTCCCGGAAGAAGGGTGTATTCCGGTTATAAGGAAATGCCTAGGGTCTTCAATGGGTATGGCGTGATTGTCGTTTCCACTTCATCAGGCATTATTACCGGAAGGAAAGCTAGGGAAGCTAAGGTTGGCGGCGAGCTGATTTGTTCGATCTGGTAAGGGAGAGTGTCATGTCGAGAATAGGAAAAAAGTCAATTGCAGTTCCCGCAGGAGTGAAGCTTTCGTTTGACAACTATGTCATGAAGGCTGAAGGTCCCAAGGGTAAATTAGAATGCCCGTTTGACGATTATGTTGGCTTTAATGTCGGCGAAGGCATCGTGAACGTGACAAGGAAGGATGATTCCAAAGATGCGAAAAGCAGGCATGGCTTGTATAGGCAGCTGCTTAACAATATGATCATCGGGGTCACTTCCGGATATACTACGAACCTTGTTATAAACGGTGTCGGTTATAAGGCCGAATTGAAGGGCGATATTCTTGTGCTTTCTCTCGGTTATTCCACCATCATAGAATACATGATACCGGAGGGCATAAAGATCGCTCTTGACGGACCTACGAAGATAGCTGTATCGGGAATCGACAAGCAGCTTGTCGGCAAGGTTTGCGCGGAAATCAGGTCTTTGAGGAAACCGGAGCCGTATAAGGGCAAGGGCATAAAACTTGAGAAGGAAGTCATCAGACGCAAGGTCGGCAAATCCGGTGTGAAGAAATAAGGGGATAGGCAGAAGCAATGAAACCGATAGTCAAGAAAAATCATAGGCGCGATAAGAGAAAGGCGCATATAAGAAAAAGGGTCAAAGGAACATTGGAAAGGCCTCGCGTCAGCGTGTTCAGAAGCAATCTGCACCTGTATGCACAAGTCATTGATGATGTTAAAGGCGAGACCATGTGCTGTATCAGCGGAATCGAAAAGGAATACGCCGCTCTTCGCAATAACGTCGAATCCGCCAAGAAGCTTGGATTGGAGTTGGGCAAAAGAATGAGCAGCAAAAACATTAAGACGTGCGTTTTCGATAGAAACGGATACAAGTATCACGGCATTGTCAAGTCTTTTGCTGATGGAATCAGAGAAGCTGGAATCGATTTCTAGCCATTGGGGGTGTTTGAATGCCACGAAGAGATGATAATAGAAGAAAAAGAACGGATGATGCGAAGACCGACAACATAGTCGAGAAGCTGATTTCGGTTAATAGGGTGTCGAAATCCACGAAAGGCGGCAGGACGATATCTTTCGCCGCATTGATGGTTGTCGGAGATAAGAACGGAAGCGTCGGATTTGGTCTCGGAAAGGCTAATGACGTGTCTGAAGCTATCAAGAAAGCGACGCAGAAGGCGAGGAAGAGCATGAAGCGCATTTCGCTCAAGAAGGTTTTCAATCCGGAGAGCAATTCGTATAATGTGACTCTTCCGCATGAGATATTGGGAAAGTATAAGAGCGCATCCGTGCTTCTCAGGCCGGCTTCGGCAGGAACCGGAGTCATTGCCGGAGGAAGCGTCAGGGCGGTATGCGATGCTGCAGGCATAACGGATATATTGAGCAAATCTCTTGGCTCCAACAACAAGAGCAATGTGATCAAGGCTGCCATATGCGGGCTTGAGAGCCTTATGGATGCCAACGAGATAAGTATGAATCGCGGTCTGAGCAAGAGCGAGATGTGGGGTTGATAATTATGAAACAGGAGAAAATCGACAGCCCTAGGCTGAAAATTACGCTTTGCAAAAGCTTGATCTCATCTCTTCCCAATCAGAGGAAAACGGCTAAGTCCTTGGGGCTTACGGGCAAGATTTCCGGGTATTGCATACGCAAAAACGACGATGTGACTTGGGGAATGATTAATGTTATCAGGCATTTGGTCAAGGTCGAGGGGGTGAACTGATGGCTACCATAGTGGCTCCTAGGGGAGCGAACAGACGCAAGACGATAGTAGGCAGAGGGCATTCTTCGTCCGGAAGGAGATGCGGTCGCGGCAATAACGGCCAGAATGCCAGATCCGGCGGTGGGGTCCGTCCCGGGTTCGAAGGCGGACAGATGCCCCTATACAGAAGAGTCGCCCGCAGAGGCTTCTCTAATTACCCCTTCAAGAAGGAATATGTTGCGATATCCCTCGACCAGATAGATTCGTTCTTTTTGGATGGGGAAAGCGTGAACGATGCCGAACTCAGGAAGAGGGGGCTTTTGAAGGGTAAGAGCAATGAGGCCAAGATTCTCAATGGCGAGAAATTTGACAAGAAGGTGACGATTGAGGGCATTAGGATTTCCGAAAGCGCTGCCGAAAAGGTCAAGTCGCTTGGCGGGGAAGTGAGGTAAGATGTCGAACATTCTGGCTGATTCTTTTAGGATAAATTCCTTGAGAAAGAAGATTATCTACACTCTTCTTCTGCTTGTTGTCACGAGAATCGGGGCTTTTATACCCATTCCGGGCATAAATCCGGCGGTTCTTTTGAATGCAAGCCCGTCCTCAAGTTCCGCTTTGGGCTTTTTGTCTGAGTATTTGGACTTTTTCTCCGGCGGCGCGTTCTCGAATTTTTCCATTTTGATGCTTGGCGTAATGCCTTACATATCCGCGCAGATCATATTCCAGCTTCTTCTGATAATAGTTCCGAAGCTCAAGGATATGGCGAAGGACCCCTCGGGGCAGGCAAAGGTTCAAAGATGGATGAGATACGGGACGATTCTAGTGTGCATCGTGCAATCGTATGCCGTCGTGGTCTATTCTAGGGAATTCCCTGGCATCCTGACTATAAGCCCGACATGGTTTGCAGTCATCACCGCGATAACCTGTACGGCAGGCAGCATGTTCATGGTCTGGCTTGGCGAAAGGATAACGGAGAAGGGGGTGGGGAACGGTATTTCCTTGCTGATTTTCGCTGGTATCGTAGCGAGGATTCCTTCTGCGGTATGGACTTTGATCACAGGCTTGAGAAACGATACGATAAATCCTGTTTCCGTTGCTATCTTGGCGGTCATATTCTGCGTGGTCGTAGTTCTCGTGATTTATGAGGAGAAAGGCGAAAGAAGGATTTACGTCACATACTCGAAGAGGATAGTGGGCAGGAAGATATACGGTGCGCAAAGCTCGCACATCCCTTTCAAGCTCAATCCGTCAGGGGTCATTCCGGTCATCTTCGCTTCTGCAGTTCTGTCGTTTCCGTTGCAGATAGCAGCCGCTTTAGGGCCCAATGTCAGATGGCTCAATCGTTTCGCGGCGTGGCTGAATCCGCAAGGCTATCCGTATTTGATAATACATACGCTTCTTATAATCGCCTTCGCCTTTTTCTATACGCAGGTTACGCTGAATCCCATCGAGATATCCAAGCAGATCAGGGAGAACGGCGGCACCATACAAGGCGTCAGGGCGGACAATATGGAAGAGTATCTTACGAAGGTTTTGAACAGGATCATACTTCCCGGAAGCTTGTTCCTGGCTTTTATAGCCCTTTTGCCCACGATTGTCCAATTGGTGTTCCATTTTCCTGCGAATGTTGCTATGCTTTTAGGTGGAACGTCATTGCTGATAATGGTTGGCGTGGAGCTGGATACGGTGCATAGCATCGAAGGAATCATCAAGTCGCAGAACAGACTCATGTATTCTGGCGGCAGGAGCAGATCGCTTTGATGCGTTTTTGGTTTGAGAAAGAGGTTTTGTATGAAAGTTAGAGCAAGTGTGAAGCCGATTTGCGATAAATGCAAAGTCATCAGGCGTAATGGTGTTGTCAGGATTGTATGTTCCAATCCTAAGCATAAACAGAGACAAAAGGGGTAGAATAAATAAAAATGGCACGTATTGCAGGCGTTGATTTGCCGAATAAGGCAACTAAGATCGCATTGACTTACATTTATGGTATCGGTAATAAGAGCGCTATGGATATCTGCGAGAAGGCGGGTATCGACTCTAATGCGAGAATAAATTCCTTATCTACCGAGGAGCTTACTCTTCTTAGGAAGATAATCGAGGAATCCTATAAGGTCGAAGGCTCGCTTCGTTCTGAAGTCGCGCAGAACATCAAGGCTTTGATGGATATCGGCTGCTATAGGGGCTTGAGGCATAGGAAGGGTTTGCCTGTCAGAGGTCAGAGGACCAAGACCAACGCAAGAACCAGAAAAGGCAAGAAGAAGACTGTTGCGGGTAAGAAGAAATAAGGAGAGGCAAGATGGCTGTTACCAAGAAGAAAACAAAGGTGAAGAAGACCGTTCGCGAGGGAAATGTCTATATTCAGGCGACGTTCAACAACACGATAATCACCGTAACCGATTTGAATGGAAACACCATATCATGGTGCTCTTCGGGAGCGCAAGGGTACAGGGGCGCGAAGAAAAGCACGTCTTTTGCAGCTCAAACCGTTATGGAGAACGCTATTAAGAAAGCAAAGGATTATGGTCTTAGCGAAGTCAATGTTTATGTCAAGGGTCCCGGTTCGGGCAGAGAGACGGCTATAAGGGCCATCGGCAAGGAAGGGATTAAAGTCAGGCTGATCAGGGATGTCACTCCTATACCCCATAACGGTTGCCGACCGAGAAAAACTAGAAGACTGTAGTAAGGAGAAGATTGTTTATGGCAAGGTACACAGGACCTAAATGCAGGTATTGCAGAGCCGAACAGACTCAGCTTTATCTTAAAGGCGACAGATGCTCTTCCGGAAAATGCCCGCTCAAGAGCGAGTCTGGAAAGAGAACCGCCGCACCCGGGAAGGATCCGAAAGTGCGTGGCAGGAAGAATACGGATTACGGATTGCAGCTGCGCGAAAAGCAGAAGCTCAAGAGGATGTACGGAATGCTTGAAAAGCAATTCCACATCACCTTCGAGAAAGCGACGAAGATGAGCGGCGTTACCGGACAGAATATGATCAATCTTCTTGAAAGGAGGCTTGACAATGTTGTGTACAGGCTTCATTTCGCAAAGTCCAGATCGCAGGCCTCGCAGATAGTCTGCCACGGGCATGTGATGGTCAACGGAAGGGTTGTCAACATCCCGTCGTATCAGCTCAAGGACGGCGATTCGATTTCCATCAGGCCTCAAAGCCGCGAGAGCAAGCTGTTCAGGGAGAATCTTTCAGGCCTTTCGAAGCGTGAGAATAATACTGTTTCATGGCTTTCGCTGGACGTTGACGCCATGTCCGGAAAGTTCGTTTCAAATCCTGTCAGAAGCGAAATACATGATTTGCAGAACGTCAATGAACAGCTGATCGTCGAGTTGTATTCCAAATAACCGTTGATTGTAAAGGGGCGATATGACTAAGAAGAATCTTTTAAAGGGTTTGACACTTCCGAAAACGGTGGAATACGAAGTCGTCGAGGAAGATGGTGGAAATAAAGAGTATGCCAAGATAGCCGCATATCCGTTCGAAAGGGGCTTCGGCACTACGATCGGCAACTCCCTGAGGCGTGCTTTGCTTTCTTCGATTCAGGGGTATGCGGTCAGTTCGCTGATGTTTCATGTCAGAAAAGATGGGAATCTAACCACCATTTCCAATGAGTTCGAGGCTTTGCCCGGAGTTAAGGAAGACATAGTCGAAATCATAGCGAACATAAAGAAGCTTGCTTTGAAATGTTCGGGAGAGGACTTTGAAAGTCAGGTGATGACGATAAGCTGCAAAGGTCCGGGAGAACTTACAGGAGCGGCATTTGCAAAAAACGGCATCGAGGTCATAAATTCCGACTTGCACATACTTACGATGGAGAAGGATGTCGATATGGACATAGATGTCCAAATCGATTTCGGCAGAGGTTACATACCTGCCGATATGCAGAAGAACTATGTCGTGGAAACTTATGGTGTCATAGCCATAGATTCCTTGTTCTCTCCGGTAGTGAGGGTGAACTATTCGATCGATGCTGCGAGAGTTGGCCAAAGGAATGATTTCGAAAAGCTTGTGCTCGAAGTCTGGACCAATGGCGCTATCAGCGCTGTCAATGCGGTCGGTCAGGCGGCGTTCATAGTTTCGGAATATTTGCAGAAGTTCATCAACTTCGATAAGAGCGAGGTGTTGAATTCGCAGGAAATCGAGAAATGCGAGAATGATAGGATCGAATTGCTGAAGAGCTCCATTGACAGGCTTGATCTGAACTCCAGGAGCATGAGCTGTTTGAAGAGGATAAACATCAACTTCATATACGAGCTTGTTCAGAAAAACGAGGACGAATTGCTTCGCGAGAAGAATTTCGGGGAGAAGTCGTTGGGCGAGATCAAGGAGAAGCTTCAAAACCTCGGTCTGTCCTTGGGAATGACGGGTTTGGAGCTTTGATTGAATGGTATCCTGACAGCTTGCGAATGCTTCAAACGATAGGCTCTCAGGTACGCCATGGAAGGTTTTCGAATATCTTAGGAAATAGAGGAACGGAATATGAGACACAGATATGGTTTTAACGAATTGTCAAGAGATTCGGCCGAAAGAAAAGCTTTGTTGCGCTCTCAATGCACTTCGCTTGTCTTATACGAGAGGATAGTCACTACCCTTGCGAAGGCCAAGGAAACGCAAAGGCGCGTTGAGAAGCTTGTTACCAGAGCTAAGAATGCGAATAATGAAATCGCCAAGCTTTCCGTACAGACCAATCCGGAAAATATCGGAAAGGCCAATGCGGTGAATGTGCATGCTCATCGGCAGGTAGCGCGCCATCTTTACACGGAGAAAGCGGTTGCGAAGCTTTTCAATGACATCGCCCCGCTTTTCTCGGAAAGGAACGGCGGCTACACGAGGATAATCAAGTGCGGTTATAGAAACAA
>DMKZ01000174.1 GCA_003454065.1 Spirochaetaceae bacterium | reverse complement strand
CTTTCGGATTTCGATGCCAATGCATTTTGCGGCAAATTCGGCGGTGGAGGGCATCTGAAAGCATCGGGGTTTCATGCTACGGGCGAATTTCAGGAAATCTGCCGTGCTGTCAGAAAAGACATCGAGAAGGCCTTTTCATAGCGGTTGTTTTGTCTTTTGACACATATTTTGCTATAATTTTAGGAAGTAATATGTCAAGTCGCTGCTCTCGCATTCGACAAGGCGGCTTGCAAGATGAAAAGAGGAAAAAAATGGGTGATGTATCATCGAATGCCATACAAGTTCTTGTTAGGGCCCGATATCCGTTGATTTATGTTGTGTCGTTTGAGGAGAAAAGGGTTTTCGAAGCTTTGAAAACCGAGGAAAGGCTGAAGAACAAGAGGTTTTTCCGCTGGACGGTTACGGATGGTCTCAGGACGGATGACGGCACGTATTTGTCGGAGTTCAAGGATCCGATCAAGATTCTGGAATATATAAAGCAGTTGGAATGCGACGGAATTTTCGTTTTGGAGGACTATCATCATTTCATGAACGAGCCCATCGTGATCAGAAAGCTCAGAGATCTTGGGCATTGCCTGAAGGAAAGCAGCAGCAAGAAGAACGTGGTGTTCGTTTCGCCTGTCTTGAAAGTTCCTCTAGAGCTTGAGAAGGAGATGACCGTAGTCGATTACAAGCTCCCGGACAAGGAGGAGATACGCAAATCCGCGCTGAGGATAGCCGATGGAGTCGGCGGAGAGGTTTCGAATAGCATAAAGAACGAGGATTTCCTGAATAAGGTCATCGAAGCCGCATTGGGGCTGACCCTTGAGGAGGCGGAGAACGTATTCGCCAAATCCGTAATAGAAAGCGGTTGCTTCGATTTGAAGATAATCCTGTCCGAAAAGGAGCAGATAATAAGGAAGTCCGGCGTGCTCGAGTATTATCACGTCAGCGAGAACATGGCAGGCGTCGGAGGTTTGGAGGAATTGAAAAGCTGGCTTCACAAGAGAGGCAAGGCTTTCAGCCGCAAGGCAAGGGACTTCGGGCTTCCCGAACCCAGGGGCATACTCCTTTTGGGAATACCGGGCTGCGGCAAGAGCTTGACGGCGAAGGCTATCAGCAGCATGTGGCAGCTTCCGCTTCTCAAGCTTGACGTCGGCAAGGTGTTTTCAAGCCTGGTGGGTTCGTCGGAAGAGAATGTGAGAAGGGCTATTGCGACTGCAGAGAGCATTGCACCTTCGATACTCTGGCTCGATGAGATGGAAAAAGGCTTCAGCGGCTTGAGTTCTTCGGGGCAGACCGATGGCGGAACTACGGCGAGAGTTTTCGGCACGTTCCTGACATGGCTTCAGGAGAAGAAGACGCCTGTTTTCGTCGTTGCTACGTGCAATAGCGTTCAGGAATTGCCTCCGGAGTTGCTCAGAAAAGGTCGTTTCGATGAGATTTTCTTCGTTGATCTTCCCTCCAAGGAAGAGAGAAAGGAGATTTTCAGAATACACCTCGAGAAGCGCAAGAGAGATCCCAAGTCGTTCGATTTGAATGATTTGGCGAACAGAACCAAGGAATTCGCCGGTTCGGAAATAGAGGAAATCATCGTCGCAGGGCTTTACGATGCGTTTGATGATGGCAAGGATTTGGATCAGAAGTACTTGCAGAATGTGATTTCGAACATGATCCCTCTTTCCCAGACCATGGCCGATAAGATCAAAATCACAAGGGATTGGGCTAAGATAAGGGCGAGAGCCGCAAGCAAGGCTCAGACTGCTGAGGAAAAGACCGCCAGACGTCTGGAGGTATGACAGGAAGATTGCTGATGGCAAAGAAACAGGAACTTGAGATCACCATTTCAGAAACAGGGGAGATTACTCTTAACGTGCTCGGCATGAAGGGCAAAAAGTGCATGGAGCTTACCAAGGAGCTTGAGGAAAGCCTCGGTGTCGTGAAGATGGTGGAGCACAAGGTCGAATACTACGAAGAAGAGGAAAAGGAAACTTCGTCGGTAGAGATCAAGGATGGGAGCAACTGATGGCTGAATATGTTACTTTCGACCTTCCCTTGGGGCTTGTCATTGATGATAAGGTCCACAGGCATGGAAGAATGAGATTGGCTACGACCAAGGATGAGCTGGATTTGCAGGACGATGAGACCAGCGGATTCAACATTCGCTACAGAGATATCACTTTGCTGAGCAAGGTCATAAGCAATATCGGCGATGTGTCTCCGGTCACTCCCGATACGATAAAGGAGCTGTTCGAGGCGGATTTTCTGTATCTGCAGCTTCTTTACCATCAGCTCAACGGCGATGTAGGTTCCAAAATAGTTGTGCAATGCCCGAATTGCAATGTTCAGACTGCTGTCGATTTGAGCGGTCTTTACAGCGACATGAGCATGTACGAAGAGAAGGGCGAATAACTGATGTACGTATCGAATCTCTCAAACCTCGAGATTTTACAGGACAGGATCTGCTGCGACTTGAGAGAGGCGCAGATAAGTTCATGCAGTCTGGACACCATGGAAATAAACGGATTCAACTGGATTGAGAGCACTGTCAACAATAGCAATCTCAACGAGGTCAAGTTCAGAAAATGCGTGTTTGACAAGATGATGTTCTTCAGATCGAACATGGAGCGGGCGGTGCTGGAATGCTGCAATGTCATAAAAGGCACGCAATTCTCCGGTATTACGCTTATAAAAAGCAAATGGCTGAGAACGCGAATGCATGATTCCATAGTGGAAAATTCGACTATGATGCGCGCCGAGATCGACGGGTGCTTTTTCGAGAATGACAATTTTGTGGATTACGAGGCGGTTTATTCGACTGTTCGGAATACGATTTTCAAGAATTGCAATTTCCGTGTCACTGGCGATAACGGCATGAATGGGTTTTACCAAGCTAAAATAGACGGGTGCTTTTTCATAAATTGCGATTTTTCGGGGTATCCGTTTAGGGAAGCTAATGTGCGCAATTGCGTTTTCATCGACAATACCGGACATATTACGGATAGCATGGAGAGTTATGCATCCATAGGATTGGGGCAGTTCACGCAGGATGATTTTCAAGGAGAAAGGAAGCTTTCCGATATCGGCGCTGCGCAAGAACTCATACGCAGGTGCAGGGAGGCATGAAGATATGAAACCAGAACAGATAAGGCAGATTTTGGACGGCATGAGCATTGATGTCGTCAAGGATGCGGCGGCATTGCTGCTGTCGCAAGGGCATGCTTCCGACACTTCCGCTAAAAAGAAGATAATCGACGGTTCGGATTTCAAGAACTTCTCGCAAGCCATATCCTATCTCAAGAAGAACTACAAATTCAGCGAGCTTGACAGGTTTACTACGGAAGCTGATTTGGTGTATGTCGATACGGGAGATAGGAAAGTCCTGATCACGAAGAAAGACAATGCCAAGAGGGATGCGACCGCGAATCGCTTCGCCAATCTCGATTATGACAGCGAAGACAGCTATTTCGAGAACGCATGGGAGCCTGTCAGAAAGGAAAGGAAGAAGGATGACAGGCCATCGGGGCAGGATGCGGATCCGCTGGCCGCTCTTTCCGATACGAGCCCTGTGGCTTCTGCTTCTGAAAGCTCTGCAAGTCCGCAACAGGCGGATGCGCAGGAGCGAACATCCGAGAAAAAGGCCGAGGAAGAGCCTTTCGGGAGGGACAATTCGTCGTCTAAAGGCGGCGGAAGGTGGAAGAATCTGGAGTTGTAGTTCGCATCGCATGCGATTCGGATGCTTTTGAGAGATTTTGGGAATCTCCGTTATGTAAGAGGGTTTGCGAAATGAAAATTAAAACCGAATTCAAGTTTGTGCTTCCCAAAGGCACTGGTTTTTCCGAAAACGGAAAGAAAGTGTCCGGGGTGATGAGGTTGTTGAAAATCAAGGATATTCTGGCCATGGAAAAAGACATGGGGGTGGCGACGAATACGGGAGTTTTCTATGTAGCCCTTCTCGGCATGTGTGTCAAACAGCTCGGCAATGTCTCAATAGTCAACAGGAACACGATCGAAAAGCTCAATCCTGTCGATTTTGCTTTTTTGGTCGATTTCATGAATGAGATAAATCACCAGGTGATCAAGAGACTGCCGATAACCTGCCAGCATTGCGGGAATCAATTCGAAGGAGTGTTGTCTCGCCTGGGGGAAATATAAGCCGCCCGCGAAAAGAAGTTTTCGGCGAGGCGGCTTACATGGCCTACAATTTCAAATGGTCGAAAAGTGAAATCATGCAGATGACGCAGCATGAACGTTCCGAATGGATAGGTGAGATTCGCAAACTCATAAAGCGCGAAAGGGACGAACAGACCAAGAATCTGGAAAAGGATATGAAGCGGATCATGGATAGTGCGAAGAGCAATGTTGCGGGTAACAGATGATCAAGGAGTTGGGTTGGTATCTCGAAACCGGAAGGTTCACCGGCATAGTCTCCGAATTGGATGCGCTGGCTGAGGACTATGCGGCGGCGCTTGCCGCAAAATCTCCGGAAAGGTTTTCCAAGCGGCAGTTGCTCGTAAATGTCGTGTCATGGCATATTGCGAATAGCGGGCTTTCGATTGGCTTGGTTCCGGACGAAATAGTCGATAATTCGTTTTTTTCCGGCGACAGTCTGAATCGCAACGCATTGGATAGGTTCGAGAAGGATGTTGTCAAGGCTCACATGTACCAGAAGCATCTTTGGGATTATATGGGAACGATGTCCGTCTATAGTCCGATTTCGAAGCGCGCGCTGGAGAGGGATGGCTATGATTACAACGACTATGTTCCCATTTTCTACAAAGTCTCCCACAAGGAAAAGAGTCCGATAAGCAATATATTGAGCGCTGATGAGAAGGCCGTTCCCATATACGCCTACAACGACGGAACCGTTTCTCCGAATTACAACAGCAAAAAAGCGCGCATAAGCTTCAACAGCCTGCAGGACAACAGCGGATTCGATTGGGCCAGAAAAGGCTGGGATCCAAACTACGAGGTGGCGAAGGAATGGCATGGCACATTTACTGAGAACGGCGAATGGATCGAAAGCTCTCAGCCGTCATACAGAAAGCCTAGTGTCGTTGCTTTCAGCGATGCGCAGGCGCCGACCATTCAAGTCATAAAGAATGGGGACGATGCGATATTATACGATCCGTATTACGAGTTCATGTACGCGTTCATGATGTCCGCATACTCGGATGACGACAATGCCGAGGAGATAAACGGCGAGAGGATCGCCGCAACAGTTGCTTCAGTGAAAAATGCGCTTTCATCGCTCGGCGTCAAGAAGATTTCGTCTATTGTCAGAAATCCTTATGCCGACAGGATGTCGGACGAGGATAGGGAAGACATACCTTTGTTTGCGGATATCATAAGCGATGATTCGAAAGTCAGCGGCGTATATAAGCGCATTTTCGGAGATGCTCTTGCTGACAAGGTTGAATTCAAGGAATTGAATCAGGTCAGATCCGCTCAGAAATCGCAAGAGGAGAATTACAGGAGAAATGTCCGTAACAAGAACGGCGAGGATCTCGCTCTTCGCTTCGACTTTGCGATAAGGAACGGTTTCAAGGGCGATGACGTCGTGCAAGCCGTTTTCACCAAATCCGCGCGCATGCCTTTGAACTATAAGATGGTCGGTGATTTGCAATATGCCGGTTTGAATCAGAATGAGATTGCGCAAGTTGCCGGATACGAGATTCCGCCGAGCAAATCATCTGCATTCAGCAGAGCGCTGTTCAACGCTCTATCGGAATTCGGGACTTTCAAAGGTTCGGAATATACGAAATCCGAACTTATAGACGATGTTTACAATAAAGTGATCGTCGGCAAGCATCTGAACAGGGATGTGGATGTGGAATCTTCCCTTGACGAGCTTTTCGCCACGGGTTTGAACAGCCTGGCGGACGGAGTCCTTTCAATGACTGAAATTAAGGAATTCGAAACGGCCGAGGCGGAAATACTCAGGCAGGCGCACCCGTCATATCGCGATAGGCTTGCTGATGTGCTGGCTAACGCCAGAAAAGGCTACAAACTTGTCAAAAAGAATGTTGACATGTCTCCTTATGAGCTTCTGACGAAAGCGCGAGATGCATTTAAAAGGGAGAACAACCTCATAGCTGATGTGGGAATCACTTACAAATCTTTTGCCAAAAGGGATGTTCAAGAGGAAAAGATTAGGCTTTTCGATACCATTGATATCGATAATTTCATAAGCAGAAGCGAATCCAAAGAAAGCAGGAGGCGAGTCAGGGACTTTTCATTGGAGCTTTCGGAATTCGTCGCTTCCGAGCGAAAAGGCTTCAATCTGTTTGTTGAAGAAGAAGCTGATTCATTCATAAAGTCTGATTTGTTCGTCAATGCCCAAGTGAGCGAAGAAAGAGTCAGGGAGATAATAGAGGAAGAAAGGGTCATCGTCGAAGATTCCTTGAAACATGATCAGCGCATGAAGAGCGAAACGATCAGAGACATTCCTCTTCCGCTGATTTATGCCGATGTCGAGCATTTGGATTTTTCGTCAGATGCGGAAGCCTCCGATGATGCCGGATATCTCAATGGCGTGCTCGGAAAGGGTTATGCGGGTTCCAAATTGTTCTCCGAGGGCGCTGCGTTCTACGCCTATCTGATGAATGCCGCATTGTCCGATGCCGACGATTCCGGTTTGGAGGAATCGGGCGCTTCGAAGACGGATGTCATGGGATCCGACGAGGGTCCTGAATCTAAAAAGGATTCGAAAGGCAAATCTCGCGAGAATGAAAGCGATGCCGATTTCGGTAAAAGGAAATCGAAGGAGAAGATTTCCGAGGAAATCGACGAGCTTGAAAGGCGTCCCGAAGATGCCTATGACGATGAAGACGATTCGGATGCCCGCAATGCTTTCGGTAAGAAGGAGCGCAAAACCGAGACGGACGAGCGGGATGCTGCCGCCCGCAAAGAGCGAGTTGATGTGATAGAGGATACTCGCGAGGGCGACGACGGTCTTTCGAGCGAAA
>DMKZ01000113.1 GCA_003454065.1 Spirochaetaceae bacterium | reverse complement strand
AAGCGGCATTCGACGCATAGCCTATCGAGGCGATGCTCCTTCCCGCTATGCCTATGAATATCGCCGTGAGCATCGATACCACAACCCACGAAACAGCAACCCTTCTCGACAGTTTGAGCTCGCCTTCCGTCCTGATTGCCATGAACCTGATCAGGACCTGTGGCACTCCGAAATACCCGAGTCCCCACGCCATCATCGATATTATGTCGAAGAAGCCGAAAGGCTTGGCCGCCCCGAACGTTCCGGCAACCCCTTCAGCCGGAGAAGAGGCGGATACCAGCGAGAAGAAGCCCGGAATGCTCCTGGCTTTGGAAATCATGCTGGAAATCCCGCCCGCATTAACAGTCAGAACCGCCATGACCAATACGAGAACCGAAACCATTATAATGGCTTGCACGAAATCGGCTACGCTTTCCGCTAAAAAGCCGCCGAGGAACGTGTATGCGAGAACGAAAACCGCCGAAACCACGAGCGCGCCCTTGTACGATGCGCCGAATATATTGGCGAATAGCTTGGCGCAAGCGCTCAGGCATTGCGCAGCATAGATGCTGAAAAACAGCACTATCACGCACGAAGCCAGAAACATTATGACTTTCTTCTTCTCGGCGAACCTTCTCGAAAAGAAATCGGGCAAGGTGAAAGCATCGACTGCGACGCTGTATCTTCTGAGCCTTTTGGACACTATAAGGAAGTTGAGATATGTTCCCAAGGCAAGCCCGATGCATGTCCAGCCGGCTTCGGCCAAACCCGTCCAATAAGCCAATCCAGGAAGACCCATCAGAAGATACCCAGACATATCCGACGCCTCGGCGCTGAAAGCCGCAACCCAAGGACCGAGGCTTCTTCCGCCGATGAAGAAATTCTCCGAATTCTTGGCGGCTTTTTTGGCAAAGTACACCCCTATGCCTATTATTCCCGCCATGTATATGATCATTGCAATAAGCTTTTGCAAAGCAGCATTATTCATTTTTTCTCCCCAGAGAACGCTTTCATCTTACAGCCGCATTGAAATGCCATTCGAGAACGACATCGTCCGAAAGCGGCGCGTTCGAAAACGCCTCTTGACTTGTTATTCCGTTTTTATTATTATCAAACGAATACGCACGTTCGATGAATAAAAAGCAATTCGTTTATGATATGCTATCGGAAAATTAATGTCAAAGGCATGTCGTTCGGCATCTTATTCGGTTAGCGGTCCGTCAGATTATGGAAGAAAACGTTTTTGAAAACATGTCCCCGTCCAAAGCGCTTGTGAAGCTCGCTTTGCCTGCCATTTTAGGCCAGGTCATGCTGGTCATATACAATATGGCGGACACATTCTTCATAGGAATGACGGAAGATAATGTCAAAATAGCAGCCGTGGCCTTGTGCATGCCCGCCCTGATGGCTCTAAACGCCATTGCGAATCTTTTCGGCGTAGGCGCGGCAAGCGTGATTTCACGAGCGCTTGGAAAGTCAAACCGCCACAGAGCCAAAAACGCTTGCGCATTCTCTTTCTGGGGCTGTGTCATGCTCACCGCCGCTTTCTCCGTTTGCTGCCGCATATTCTCAGATGCTATTACGGATTTTCTCGGAGGAATCAATCCCGCCATACACTTCCAAAGCCTCGAATACCTGAAATACACCGTCGTGTATGACGGATGGGCAATTTCAATGTCCGTTCTGCTCTCGCATGTCTTCAGATCGATGGGGAAATCCGCATTAGCCAGCGCAGGATTGATAGGCGGCGGATTATTGAACATCATCCTCGATCCGATATTCATGTTCTCCATCATGGAAAGCGGCAATGAAGTGGCAGGAGCCGCCATTGCCACGTCGATATCGAACACGCTTTCGTTCTCCTACTACATAGTCATGCTGTTTTTCCTGCGCAAAAAAGACATGGCATTGAGCGTCAAATTGGAAAAGTCCTGCTTTTATCACAAGATTCCAAGTTGCATCTTCGAAGCCGGAGCACCTGCTTTCATAATGACTTTGGTCGAAAACCTGTCTTATGCCGTCCTAGACAGGCTCATGGCAACCGCAGGGACCATATATCAGGCAGGAATAGGCGTAGCGAAAAAAGTCAACATGTTGTCGCATTCCATAGTCAGAGGACTGACGCAAGGCGCCCTACCGCTATTAGGATACGCCTATTCCACAGGCAACAGGAGAAAAACCAAGAGAGTCCTCTACATAACCCTGATGTTCGCCTTCGGGGTCTCGGCAACGATTTTCGCGGCAAATATCGTTTTCGCACCCGATCTCATCTCATTCTTCATATATTCCGACAATCCGTCGGGATCACATGCGACTTCATTCCTCAGAATGCTTGCAATAGGCTGCCCGTTCTCCGCAATAGCCTACGCCTTCATATCGTTCTTCCAATCCGTCGGGCATGGCAAGGAGTCGTTTGCTCTCGCCTTGTTGCGCAAGGGCGTGATCGACATACCGCTTATGTTCCTGCTTAAAGGCATCATCCCCATCTACGGGATAGTCTGGGCCACCCCAATAACCGATTGCGTATGCTGCGTGGCATCTGCGATCGTATTCCTAGGATTCTCAAAAAAGCATTTGAGCAAAAACAAGAAAAGAAAGATGTACGACCCCGAAACCGATACATACAAGATTATCGAATCATGCGAAGAATAAAACCCAAGCCATACACGATCGTTCTTGGAGCTACGGGAAGCGTAGGCAGTCAAGCCATCGATATGCTGTCGAAAACAGATGAGATCAGAATAGTTGGACTTTCATGCAAAAAAAGCGCTGGCAAGATTTACAAATTGAAAAAAACGACTGGTTGCGACAAAATACATGTAGCAGATGAAAGCGCCTGCGATCTGAGGAGCTTCATAAGTGAAATACTGATGGATTTTCCTGCGGAGCAGACTACGGCATTGAATGCGATATCCGGATTCGCAGGTCTGGAAGCATCCTTCATCCTCGCCGACATGGGAATAAGCACGCTCTTGGCAAACAAGGAAAGCGTGGTGACGGGAGGCGAAGTCTATCTGAAGCATGCGAAGAGCAAAGGGGCGGATGTCATTCCCGTCGATAGCGAACATTCGAGCCTTTGGACATTATTGAAAGGACCTTGGAAACCAAAAGTCAAAAAGGCTATAATCACCTGCTCCGGCGGACCGTTCCGCGACAGATCGGATTTCAAAAGAATAACACCGGAAGAAGCGACGAAAAATCCGAATTGGAACATGGGCCCGAAGATATCCGTGGATTCCAGCACCTTGGCAAACAAGCTCTCCGAGGTGATAGAGGCGAAAAACCTTTTCAATCTCAAGCCAGAACAGATCGAAGTGGTTATTCAGAAAAACAGCCATGTCCATTCTCTCCTGCAGCTTGCCGATAACTCCTATATAGCCGAACTATCCGTTCCCAGCATGGCATTGCCGATAGCAAAGGCTTACGGCCTCGACGACTCGCCTGCCGTCCGCGAAATAGATTGGTCGGATCTTCGCCTCGAATTCAGCAAGCCCGATGTCAAACGCTTCCCGTTTCTGTCCCTTGCCTATGAACTTCTGCAAAGCCACGGAAAGTGCATTGCGTTCAACGCCGCAAATGAAGAGGCCGTGCGGCTTTTTCTGTCAGGCGCAATACCGTTCAGCGGAATATACGAAATCGTCAAGAAAACAATAAGGAAATCAACCGACATCGAAAAAGCAGGACAAAAAATCAAAACGCTGGATGATATAAGAAATGCGGACAAGTCAGCAAGAAAAGCAGCCCTTGAAATCGCTGCGAGATTATATGGCTGCTCTTAGGGGCATTGGGTTTTTGCAAGCGCCTGAAAGAATCTCTTGTAAAACAGATCGACAAGATAGAACGAACCTGTAACAAGGCAGGCATCGCCCTGTCGGGCATTTTCATGTAAAATGTCTTCAGTTTCGGATATGTCCTCGCATTTGAATAACTCGAATCCGTGTTCCTGCCCATTTCTCAAGATCTGAAAAACATCATAAATGCGGTTTATATCGCTCTGCTTGTAATCACCTGGCTTTTGAATTATCACGACGTCGAAATGGGACGATAATGTTTTTGCCATCGATAAGACGTTCTTATCCGATGCGCATCCGAAAACCAATATGCGCTTGGAAGCGGAGAAGATGCTTGAGAAAGCGACTGAAACGTTTCCGATGCTTTTGCATGTATGCGCTCCATCAAGAACAAAATGAATCCCGCTTCTTTCAAACCTCTCGAAACGCCCGGGAATACGAAGGCGCATAAGCGATTTCAGGATTTCATCCCGATGCGAATCATCATCGCCAAGCATGCCGAGCTTTTCCAATGCCGAAACAGCCAAAAGGCTGTCTTTCACGAAGGCTTTTCCCGAAAGCGGAATCTCATAGGAAAAATTGTCGCCATCTGCCTCCGTAAGAAAAACCTTGCTCCCGTTTTCCGTCGGATGGCTCGCAAAAGCTCGGACCATATCATCAAGAAAGAAAATGGACGCACTCTTGGATTCCGCCTCGCATCGAAAGACATCATCTACGATTTTGTTATTATTCAAAGCGAAGCAAGTGCAGCATGATTTGATGATTTTGGATTTTTCACGAGCTATGTCAGCTAACGTGCTGCCGAGAATCTGAACGTGCTCTTTCTCTATCGTCGCAAAAAATTGGTAATTCGTCTGGAGCGCATTCGTAGCATCATATCTGCCGCCGAGACCGACTTCAAATATTGCGTATTTCAGCCCTTCTCTTCTGAAAAGGACAAGGCTGTAAACGCAATATTTCTCGAACACGCTCAACGCTTCGAACTCGCACTCATGCAGAAAGGAAATCTCCTGCAGCTCGTTCGCAGCATCTATGTAGGACTTGTCGGAGAAGAAAAAGAACGGCCTCGTGAAACGCTCTCTGAAATCATAGACGAAAGGCGACAAGAACAAGCCGCACGAACCGAATCTGCTCTCAAGGAGCGCAGCAAGGATGTATGAAATTGTGCCTTTTCCCTTGCTTCCCGCCACATGAAATACAATCATATCCTTTTCCGGATGGCCGATCATATCCAAAAAAGCGGAAATACTACCCAAGGAGTAGTTACGCTTCTGCTTGAGCAACGAAAGATCCTTGGCGAAATCCTGGCCTTGAGAAAGAAAAGACTCCACACCGGAGAGATCGGTTATCACTTCTCCTCTAAAAGAAGCCTCTTCATTATGGAGCGGACTTCCGGATCCTTGAATTGCTGATCTATCTCATCTTCCGCCAGTCCTTCGAATTCATGATACATGTAGTGAATCCATGTCTCGTCCTCTTTCCTGGAATAGACATGCTTTCTGCAATAATAGTCGGGCTGAACTGGAAGGAACTCCTTATGCTTGTAAAGCGGCAGCTTGTAATCGTAAACGCACACCTTGATGTCGTCGCGAGGAATCCCCTTCTCCATTATGATTCCGACAAGCTTATTCACGGTCTTTCCCGTGTCGAACACATCATCAACGAGAAGAATCTTATCTCCTGTTCTCAAATGCTCCGGCGAATATGTCCAGCCATCGACCACGACATCGCCACCTATTCTGGCAAGATGCGCATAACTTCTCGCAACTACCGCAGCATAAAACACAGGTCTCCTGTCATTCGGCCGAACAAGCTTGTAATACTCGCTTATTATATTGGCCATGTATGCGCCGCCGCGCAAGGAGGCGTAGATCACATCAGGGACGAAATGATCCGTCCTGTAGATTCTGTCTATGAGCTTAAGGGTGTTGTCCCTGTACTCATCCGGATGAATGAATTCCTTAACTATGCCCATAATCGCTCCGTATTCGGAATGAGAGGACTCGAACCTCCGATACCCTGCTCCCAAAGCAGGTGCCATAGCCACTAGGCGACATTCCGACGTGCCCTTATCATACTCATTTATAACCAAATATTCAAGGGTGTTGCTAAGGGCGCTTCTAAGAACTTCAGCGCCAAATTTCACCCGGATGCTCCGAGCCGGAAAAAAACCGTCGTTTTATTTCATTTCATCAAGAAGCGTCGGAACCTCATACTCAAAACTATCAGGATACTCCACATCCATATCCAAGGTCATAGTCACCTTGAACGAAATGTTGAGAACCTGCTTGAGAGCCTGTGCTAACTCCTCAGGAAAATCGCCGCCGATAAGCTCATTCGACATATCCAAAGACAAAGCCGCGCCATCGATGGAAAGCTTCTTGACTTTCTTGTCGTCTTCGCCGAACCAAACATTGAATTCCAATTTGATATCATCGTCGGAATTCGGCTCCTTGGTAAGGAAACTGCCGAATCCATCGTCAATGTCGATATCACCGATGCTTTGCTTCGGGTTGCAATAAAGGGTCACGGTATATTTGCCATTGCCGTCCGGTCCATCACCGATCGCAGCATAGCTGTTTTGCAAAAGAGCGAATATCCGAACCCACGATTCGTACAGCGTATCTCCCTTCTTCGTCTTATACCATGTTCCCCATGTATCACCATCTCTATCAGCCCAATATTCATCGTCGCCCTTAATATATGTCGCCATTACGGCAGGAGTGAAAGAGGTTATATTACCTGCTTCATCTTTCTCCACATCCGCATTCTTGCCATTATCAGTGTATTGTATCTCCCAGTTCGGAGTGGCGATATGATTAACCGCAATATCAACGCCGTAATTGTCGCCGACATCGTAAACAGTCTCAAGCATGTTGGCTGCACCCGCCATTCCGTTTTCGATCATTCCAATCATAGCATCGCTAACTCCGAGCGCATCCTTGTTGGCTTTGATAACGTCAACTATCGCAACTGGCAAATCCTTAACGGCTTTCTTCTCCCCGTTTAGAAGAAACTCCACTGCTGCAGTGGCTCTCGTCTTAGACTTGAAACCGGTGGCCGCCGTAATCTTCTCAAGACCATCTTTGGAAGCAATAGCGGTCAAACCTGCCGCTCCCCCCTGCGGATTGACCAACGTTTCGAATCCAGCCCTCCACTCGGCTTCGCTCTTAACCTCGCCGCCTTTTACCGTCTGACCGCATGATGCAAGCGCAAACGCGCCCAACAATGCAAAAACAACAATCACGCTTATCCTTTTCATTGTATGCTTATTCTCCTTGAAAAATAATTCTAAAGACCCCAGCTGTTCATTTCGCAGATTTGGCTTGAGCAGCCTTCAGACAGTCCTCGACCTTACTAAAGTCGTTCTTGTTGATACCGTTATACATTTCCTCGATTTTATTAGTTCTAGGATCCTTATAACTATACCTCACCAAGAAATCATTCAAGCTATCGCACGCTGCAAAACCGTTGAACTTGCCGTCCTTAGCCATGACCCAAAGCGAACGAGTGTATTCTTCTTTCAGTTTAGTCAATTTAGCGACATCTTCTTCGCTTTCAGGCCATGCCCAACCCGACGCAGTGACTTCAATGCCTTCCAGCATGAAGCCATACATGGGTCTGCCTTTATCGACATTAAACTCTTTTATCCCTTCGACCAGCCAATCATACCCTATATTCGACGTCTCATTCAATTTCAAGTAATCCGAATAATCTCGTTTTAACATATCGCTGACTCTGCCACCTTTTCCCAACACAGCCACGGAAACGCTACGATCTTCGCCGGCGCCGAAAGCGTTGCATTTGAAGAACTTCACATCAGGAAGCCTCTGAACGAAATTCATATTATACACGCTATACTCATCCTGACCCATCGCTTCAGCGGTGCTGGCAGCATTTCCCTTATCGAAAACGCCCATCATATAGTCCTCGGTTCGATACGAGCCGGAGAAGCCAACCAATGGACGCGGATAAGCTCTATAGAAAAGAACCAACGCCACATTGGACTTATCCGGAAGCTTCTGATTATCGGCCTGCTCGGCAACCTCTTTCTCGACTTTGAAATTCACCTGGATATCGAAATCCTCCTGGCTAACAACATCATACAAGTGGTCTTCTATGGAATATCCTGCGCCCCAATGCATCTTTTTAGCCTTAAGACGATAGCTGAGTTTTTTCTCGGCAACCACCAGCATCTTTTCGAGCTGCTCCTTATCGCTCTTGCCGTTAACCTGCATCTGAACTTTGCTATTGCTCAGAATGTAGAAGGAAACGCCATCGTCAGCAGTCTTGGCTGTTCCATCCTCAACCCGAACCTTCCATTTGTCTTCCTCATTCTCCGCTGCGCATTCGCCCTTGCTATCGAAATCCCCTCGGAAATTCGAAGCGGCATAAGCCCACTGCTCCGGCACCGGATCAACATCCGTATCAAAAGAATAGAACTGGCAATGCGGACGCGTTGCGGCCAAATCCGCAAACGTGCCGGCGAAATCCTCATCGTCTTCCTTATGAAAATAAACGCACACCACTCCTTCCGTAAAATCAAGATCCTTCACGGATTTGGCATCGGTCATAATCGCATTGAAACTGGTATTGACTCTCCCGTTGCCCATCACGATATTGTTTTCCTTCATTAGCTCTCCGAGCTTCTCATCATAATGCTCGTCCGTATCGATGCCGCCGGACTTGATCTGATGCATTTCGACCCCTTCGATCGAACCGACAAGCGAATTGACCTGCTTATCGAAAAAACTCATAATCTCGTCGCATGAAGTCATGCAAAGAGCAAATGCAATAACAGCCAATATGCCAATTATTTTTCTCATACACCACCTACTCAATTCATGCCAAACCGCCGCCAAAAGCGGTATTAACACCTCATTTTCACCATATTATACTGAAATATGAGCCTTTAAGCAAATGCTCATCGCAAAGCACATATCTTATTTCCTGACCACGTTCCAATTCGCAATATGATACGCAGGTATGAACGTTTCCCAACTCCCTTCTCTCAAATCGGAGGAATCCACAAGATCCAGAATCTTGAATTCGGGCCAGCAGAACGGTCCCCACCCCATTTGCCTATAGGCTATTACGTTCCTATAATGCATGCCGCCGGAACTCAATGTCCTCAGGCTTATGCCTGGAAGATTGCTGTTTACGGATATTTTAGGATAGGAATAAAGGCTTAGCGACAGCCTGTAATCCGAAAAATAGCTTATCGCGTTTCCTATGTCAGTCGGAAGCGTCACAACATCTCCGTTTTCGCCCATTGCATCGATGAGTTCACCCAAATAGGTGTAGCCGATGAACATGGTCTTATACAGGCCTTCCTTCTTATCCTCGAATTCTTCCAACCTCTTCCAGCTCGAATGGACGGAACGATTGGCCTGAAGATAGTCCAAGACGAAACCAGCACTGACCGCTCCGCATGCTCCGTAATTCGCAACATGCCAGAAGCCGCCGTTTATATGAAACGCATCATATATGCAGCTCTTGTCAAGCGAAGTCCTGACAGACGAGTCGGATTTGCCGTATAAATGTGCCTTTGAAGCTATCGAACCCCTGCTTTTCTCCGCCTCCGACCAGAAACGAGCGGCTTCATCCCTCTGCGTATCGATTGCGGATTTCGCCTTAAGCATATCGGCATCTTTCAGCGCAAGCCCCGGATTGTCTTCTGCGAATTCGCAATAGGACACGACATGGCGCAATTGCTCCTTGACGATTTTCCGATGGGTTCCGGTGTCGAAAAAACTTCCGAACCGCAGTCTTGCGCTGTCGTCTGCCGACTCAAAACATCCGTAAGCAACGTTCGGATAGCCGTTGTCAACCATGCGTATTCCTTGGCAATCCTGCGATATGGAATCCAAAAAGGCCATGGCGGATCCGTCATAATATCCCGATGACATGGAATCGTACAAAATCGGACAGCAATACTCCTTAGTGGCCGCTGCGGTTATGTGCGCTATGGATTCGCCCGAGCAAACGACTCTGAACTCGTAAAGCACCGGATTTCCATCCGCAGAATAAATCGGAATAGGCAAATCCATAAGCAACGAGCCTTTCGGATATTCGCCGCTTCGAATCGCCCTATCCAGCCAAAGCCATGCGAATTCCTCTGCAAGCCTCCAATCAACCGCATCGGATCTGCTGCGCGCGATTGCATCCAACTCCTCCTCATCGGTGAGAAGCCGCCTTTCGGCAGCGAGGCGCTCGCCCAAATCGCAAACGCCATGTGTCTTGACGATGAAAGCATCCTCGCATGAGCAGAACGTCAATAAAGCCAGCAAGAATGCGAGAAGTCGAAGATTTCCACTCATTACGGATGAATCCTGGTGCCGATGAAAGACCCGCCTTCGAGTATGCTGATCGTATTGCCGATCTTTCTTCCGTTTGCGCAGACAACAGTCAGATTGTTGTCGCGAGCATATTGCGAGGCTACCGGGTCGAATGGATAATTGCTCCCCGGAATCCACTTCGTCCCTACTATTTCGGATATGAATCTGTCCCATGTCGCATCTTCTATGGGCAATGCGTCCTTATTTGCTTTCGGGTCTTTCGTATAGACCATGTCTATATTGGAAAGGTTGATGCAAGTGGAAGCTCCGAATCGCTTTGCAAGCATGACAGCATCCATATCAGTCGAGAAACCTGGCTTCCAGCCGCCCGCAACGAGAATCCTACCGGAAAACTTGATATCCGCTGCGCTCGGATCGGTTACGACTTCATCAGCGCATCCGAAAAGGCTTTTCACCACTATGGCATTCATGTGCGTCGCCCTAATGCCTATCTCATCGAGGGATGCGGACGGCGTGTCCGGATTCACAGCGCGCAGCGCATTCTGATAGATTCTGGCGGTAGCGCCTCCTCCGACTATGAAAATGATCTTGTCGCTGTTTTTCGACAAATAAGCCTGAACGGAAGTTTTGAGTTCGCATAGAAACGACGTATCTATGGCGGAAGGCGCTACGAGAGATCCGCCCAGCGAAATGACAAAAACATTGCCCATAAGTCCTCCTTCGGAATTTCCGAGGTCTTCAAGGACGTAATTGGAAACGCCCTCACATTATCAAAGACGCCATTTTCACAAATCGAATATGGCGGCATCGCTCAAATCATTCAATCGGGACCAATATATGTTGTTGAACGACCCCTCCGATGCGCACAATGCAGCCATGATGTTTATCTTAATCAACTTGCTATCGTTCACCGCGCCCAAATCGGGGTTGTCTTTCTTGTAATTCTCGAAATCGGACGAATGCTGCGCTATCTCACTGAAAGATTTGCCGCCTGATCTCAAGAGTTCTTCCTCAAACCATTGGCTTTCATCATCATCTGCAGCAAGCGGATAGCGCATATAAAGCCTATGCTCGACCGGATCATATATGAGCTTGAACCTGATGGTGTCGGTAGCGGGAAGCGAATTCTCGTCAAGCGGAATCTGTATATGATACGACGGTCTGGAAACCGGAAAGCCGGAATCGACGGCAAACGGGTAGATCGAAATCTTGACGCTTTGATCGTCGGAAGGGGAAAACTCATCTATGACCTTCGTAGGACCATCGTCCGAGACGCTGAAAAGCGCCCCTTTGTTGGACTCGGCTCCAAGTCGAGTAGCAAAATCCGATTTGATTTTGCTCTTATTGCTCATGTAAGTCGAGCCGTTGTCGAGAAAGTAGAACAAGCAAATGGAAGGGCATCTCACGCATTTGCTAAGCTGAGCGGGATCGGTGATCTGAAAGGAAACGCTTGCCGCAGGAGAAGGAGTCTGCGAACTGTCGACCTGAACGTTGATGTAGCTGCTGCCCAAATAAAAATAATTCGGTATGCCGCACGCAATCAAAAGCACGGCGGCAACCGAACACAGAACTAATCTTCGAATTACGGCAAACAGCCTACCGGCCGATGGCAAGCAGGAACTTCGTATATTCACTGTCCTTGAACTCTTCCTCAAGAATCTTCTTGTAGCCGTTTGCCTTGGCAACGTCGTTTTGGCAATAAATCCTATACAACGCAAACAAAGACCTATCGCTCAGCTCGCTTTCGCTTCCATATATCTCGTATATGCGATAATAACGCTCGGCGGCTTTGGAAACATCGCCCTTGTCCTCGTATGCTACAGCCAGATCGTACAGCGCAATCGGCAGAAGGTAGTTTTCGCTGTCGGCGTTCGAAACGATCTTTTCCAAAGATCCTATCCTGCCATCGGCATCGCCCAACCTATCGTAAAGATCCGCCTTATAGAAATTGATTCTAACCGCAACAGGAGATTTCGCCGAGAAATTCGCTTCGCCCTGCAGAAGCGAAGTCAAAGCCTTATTGATATCATCCTGCGTGGAATCGCCTGAAAGCGAATAGTAGTCGGAATATGCTTCATAAGCCTTGTCCGCCTCTGCCGAAGCCTTGGAATTCAAGAGGCTCCTTGCCACAAGCACTATGCCGACGACCAGAACAACAGCAACGGCAGCTATCGCTATGATCCTTATGTTCCTAGCAAAAAAACCCTTGTCGCTCTCACTGCCGTCTTTAACTACAAAATCATTCCGCTTCATCAGTTATCGCTGCCTTTTTTAGCAAAGATATCGCCAAGAGTGAATCCGGTGCTATCGTCATCGCTTGAACTGGACATATATTGCTGTATGTCGCCCATGCTTTGCTTCTTCTCATACTCCCTAGGAGACAGGATAAGCTTCTGATTGCGAATGTTCACATCCATCACGACGCCATCGACTACCTGTCCGACGCTATACACATCGCTGATGCGCGTTGACGAATCGGGCAAATTGAGGTTCGCCTTATTTATGAACGCGGAAATGTCGTCGTTCACCTTCACGTTGATTCCGCCATCGGCGATCGATGTCACCGTAGCCTTGAGAACGGAGCCTTTGGGATTGCTATGCGCCAAAGTGGACCATGGATTAGACGAAAGATCCTTGACGGAAAGGCGGATTTTCTGGGACATCGGGTCCACCTGAGTAATCACAACATCCCTCGTTTCACCTTCCTTGACGAATTCGTGCATATCCTTATATTTCTCCGTCCACGAAATGTCGTCTATGGAAAGGAAGCCGTCTATATCATCGACGACCTTGAAGAAAGCCGCCGTATCCATGACCTTGACAGCCACAGCAGACAATTTCGTACCCACCGGATATTTGGAAGCAATGCTGCTCCACGGATTTTCAAGAAGCTGTTTTATCGTAAGAGAAATCCTTCTATCCGCTATGTTATAGCCGAGTATCTTGACCTCGACCTTATCCTTGGCGTGGTACAGTTCCGCAGGATTGAAATTCTTCTTTGACCACGACAATTCGGAAATATGGCAAAGGCCCTCTATTCCGGGTTCGATTTCCACAAATACGCCGAAGTTCACCACTCTCACGACTGTTCCGGTGATGACCTGACCGACTTCGTACCTATCCACGAAAGTATCCCAAGGATTGGGTTCCATATCTTTCAGCGAAAGGTTTATCTTGTAATTCTCCTTGTCGAAGGAAACGACCCTCAGCCTGAGGACCTCGCCGATTTTAACGATGCTTTTCGCCTTCGTCACTCGCCCCCACGACATATCGCTCAGATGCAGAAGCCCATCGAATCCGCCCAAATTTATGAACGCGCCAAAGCTTGTCAGCGATTTCACAGTGCCTTCGACAACGTCTCCGACCGAAATGCTGTTGAAGAACTCATCCTTCATCTGCTTTATCTGCCCTTCGAGATAAGCGCGCCTGTTGACAGTCGATTCCTTGTTCGGATTGGAAACGAATTTCTCCAAAATGAAATAGTCCTGAACTCCGATAAGCGATTCCGGATCGTTCACGCGCTCCACATCCGCATTGCTTATCCAGCAAACGGCATTATACGTATCGGTCAGCTCGACCTGATACCCTACGGGCTTCGGCTTGTCG
>DMKZ01000154.1 GCA_003454065.1 Spirochaetaceae bacterium | reverse complement strand
GTTAATCCCGACATATTGCTGCTTGACGAGCCGACGAACCACTTGGATCTTGAAAGCATCGTCTTTTTGGAGAATTTCCTTCTGGATTTCAAGAACACGGTCATAGTGGTGTCGCATGACAGGCATTTTCTGAATACCGTTTGCACGCATATCGCTGACGTCGATTTCGGTAAGATAACCTTGTTCGTGGGCAACTACGACTTCTGGTATGCTTCTTCGCAAATCGCCGCAAGGCAGGCAAAGGACGAGAAGAAGCGCGCTGATGAGAAAATCGCCGAATTGAAGGAATTCATACAGCGCTTCGCTTCGAATGTTGCGAAATCCAGACAGGCCACGAGTCGCAGGAAATTGATCGAGAAGCTTACCGTGGAAGACATCAAACCGTCATCGAGGAGATTCCCTTATGTTGCATTCAAGCCCGGCAGGGAGATAGGGAACAAGGTTCTGGAGCTCAACGGGCTTTCCTACGAGAATGCAGGCGAAACGCTTTTGAACAACTTGTCTTTTATAATCGAACCAGGTGACAAGGTTGCTTTCGTAGGGCCAATGCACTCTTCCAAAACAGCGCTCTTCGACATAATCTGCGATAGGGTGAAGCAGGCATCCGGCGATTTCGGGTGGGGCGTGACCACATCAGTCAGCTATTTTCCGAAAGACAACGATTTCATGTTCCAAAACGATGATACGATATTCTCGTGGCTGTCGAGATTCGCACCGCCTGATTCGGATGAGACATTCATCAGGTCTTTTCTGGGCAGAATGCTTTTTTCGGGTGACGAGGTGTTCAAGAAAGTCAAGGTGTTGTCAGGCGGAGAGAAGGTCAGGTGCGTGCTTTCCAAGATGATGCTTGAGAATTGCAACGTGCTTGTTTTCGACGAGCCGACTAGTCATCTCGATTTGGAAAGCATACAGTCGCTGAACAACGGGCTTGTCGATTTCAAAGGAGTGATTCTTTTCAATTCGCATGACCACGAATTCATATCGTCCATCGCCAATAGGATAATAGAGTTCACGCCGAACGGAATCATAGACAGGCGCGAAGGCTTCGACGATTATCTGAATGATGAGGCGGTTAGGGAAAAGAGGGCGCAGCTTTCCGGAGGAAAAGATATAAAGCTGTCGATTTAGAAACGTTTTTCAAGTTTTGTTCTGAAAGGGTGGTATTCAGATACATATAGGAGGAGGAAACAGATGAGAGAATTGAAGACGATTGACGAAGTTAACTTCAAAGGCAGAAGGGTTCTTATCAGATTTGATTTCAATGTGCCGGTGAAGGATGGCGTGATTCAGGACGATGAGAGAATAGTTCAGAGCTTGCCTACGCTGAATTTGGTGCTTTCCAAAGGCGGAATCCCTGTCATAATGGCCCATTTCGGCAGGCCGAAGGGCGAGGCGAATCCGAAATACAGCCTTGCTCCAGTGGCGAAGAGGCTTGAGGAGCTCATAGGGAAAAAGGTCGTTTTGCTTGGCGACATCACCAGCGATGCGACTTATGAGAAGATAAAGGCCGCAGAAGTCGGAGATGTAATTCTTCTTGAAAACATAAGGTTCGAGAAAGGTGAGGAGAAGAACGATAAGGAGCTGTCCAAGGCGCTCTCGAAATTCGCCAATGTCTATATCAATGACGCATTCGGATGCGCGCACAGGAATCATGCCTCTACCGAAGGCGTAACGCATTTCATCGACGATTGCTATGCGGGTTTCCTTATGAAAAAGGAAATAGACATTCTCTCAAAACTCAGAAAGAATGCCGATGCTCCATTCGTGGTGATTGTCGGAGGCTCCAAGGTTTCATCGAAGATAAGCGTTCTTGAGAGCTTTTTGAAGATCGCCGACAAGATAGTGATCGCAGGAGCGATGGCCTATACATTCCTCAAAGCGCAGGGTCATGCTGTCGGAAAGAGCATGGTGGAGGATGATTATCTCGAAACGGCTCTTTCGTTCCTCAATAGGGCTGCTGAACTTAAGAAGAAGATTGTTCTTCCTTCGGACCATGTGTGCGCTAAGGAGTTCGACGCTTCTGCTGAGCCTGTGGCCGTTAACAGCGTCGATATTCCGGAAGACCTGATCGGCATGGACATAGGGGAGAAGACGCTTGCGGATATCAAGAAGGCGATAGGCGGAGCAAAGACCGTGTTCTGGAACGGACCTGCCGGAGTGTTCGAGTTTGATAATTTCGCCAAGGGAACCAATGAAATCGCTCGCATGATAACTTCTTTGAGAGATGCCAAGACGGTTGTCGGCGGCGGAGATAGCGTCAGCGCCATCAAAAAGAGCGGGCTTAGCGACAAGATATATCATGTTTCGACCGGAGGCGGCGCATCGCTTGAATTCCTTGAAGGCAGATATTTCGATAGTCTGACGGCGTTGTACAGAAGAGGCAATCGCAGAAAGCTCGTGGCCGGTAACTGGAAGATGAACATTACGAAGCCGGAGGGCCTTGAAATCGCAACTTATCTTAGGGATAAGGCTGATGTTCAGAACGTTGAAATTGCACTTTGTCCCGAATTCCCGCTTCTTGATTGCGTTGCTAGCACTCTTTCGAAGTCTCAGATCGATGTGTATGCGCAAAATGTGAACGAAAACGAGAAGGGCGCGTATACAGGCGAGGTTTCCTGCGAGGTAGTCAAATCGGTCGGCGTTCGCAAAACCATTCTCGGGCATAGCGAGAGAAGGGAGTTCTTCACTGAAACGAATTCATTGCTGAACAAAAAGCTCAAGAGGGCTTTCGAATACGGTTTCGATGTGATCCTGTGCGTGGGCGAGGATAAGCTGAGAAGGAAGGTCGGCTCTTGGAAAAGATTTCTCGCGTTCCAGCTCACCAACTGCTTGAAGGGGATTTCCCCTGCGGATGCGAAGGAGCACCTGATCATCGCTTACGAGCCTATATGGGCGATTGGAACCGGCAAAAGCGCGACGGCTGAAGATGCTGAAGAGGCGATTTCGTATATAAGGGGCAGGATTGCCAAGATATTTTCGGAACGCATAGCGGATAATATCAAGATTTTGTATGGCGGTTCTGTCACGCCCGAAAACGCTAACGAGATCATGACGCAGAACGACATCGACGGCGTTCTCGTCGGCGGCGCATCGCTCAACAAGGAGAAGTTTTCTAAGATATGCGAAGTCGCCGCAGCACTGTAGAAAGAGGTTTTTCAAAAAGAAGGGTTCTATGCTGAACAGAAAAATATTGTTTTTCGTTTTGCTTTCGGGTGTGTGCGCATCTGCGTTTTCGATGAATTTAGGAGCGTCGGCGTCTCAGCAAGAGGTCACGACTGCCCAGCCAGGTGGTGCCGCCGTATATCAGTCGCCGGTCGAAGAGGGGTTCAAACTCGGATTCGGAATCGGTATTTATGGGACTTTCGACGGTGAAAAAGTGGTTCATTTCGGAGGAATGCCATCGGTTAGCGTTCAGACGAGCATAATCAAGGATGTGGCATCTTTGGGCATCGGCGCTGAATTTGCGAATGTTTCAGGCTCTGATACCAGGAGGAAAATGCTTTTCGAGTTGAAGGTTCGAGATGAGTTCTTGTTCAAGATAATGAGGGCGACGCCTCAGAACCAATATAACGACACCTATCTCGGATTGGTCGGCGAATACAAGCTTGTCACCAATTCCGCAGATCCGACTCTGTATATGCTGGGTGCGGTCTTAAGAAGCGAAGGAACCAAGACGCCGTTATACGGGACGGCCGATCTCGGCATAGCATGGTATAAGGATAGCTCCGACGTCTGCTTTGTCGGGTCATTGGGCATAGGAGCAAGGTTCTAGTTCTATCGCCTTAAGCAAGATTGCTTGATCACATAAAATTTTGGCTTCCTCTTTGATGGGGAAGCTTTTTTATTTTATTATTGAGACCTTTTTCAAAATTTCTTGGCTATGTCCGAAAGTTCGACTGATAGGACAGGGCCGTGGAGCCGGAGAGGTGCCGGAGAGGCGCGTTTCGGGGAGGAAACCCTAATGCAGGATGAGGCTTTGTATCTTACGGTGCTTCGCATCCGCGATTACGTTGTATGCCTATCCAAATGGGTTTTTGCCCTGGAGCGCGCATATCCGACGCATATCCGGCGACTGGATATGGCTGAATAAATGATCAGTCATTTATTCGGACATAGCCGGATTTTTCGCACTTGTGACAATTCCGCGTTTTTGTCGTCTATAAATGGTATGTGTGATTTTATATGTGGCGAAAAGGAAACGTTGGGCAAGAAGCCTTATGAAATTGACAATCATATTGTAGCCCGCCTCGGCGTTCCGTCGCTTCGCCCCCAGCAGCGGCAGGTGCTGGAGAAGGTTATGGGATGCTACGACGACGTTTTCGCTGTTCTTCCTACGGGAGCGGGCAAAACGCTGTGCTTCATGTATTATGCGCTCGCTTGCGGAGGGGTGGTGGTGATCGTTTACCCTTTGCTGTCCCTTATGAACGATCAGATCAGGCGCTTCAGGAAGGCGGGCATAGATGTTGCGGTTTTGCGTGGAGGCCAGACTAAAGGTCAGAGGGCGGATGCCCTGTCCGCTATCGGCTCCGGGCGTGTTAAGGTCGTGATGACAAACCCCGAAACGCTTATGCAGGAGCAGGTGCTGAATTCGCTCGCCAAATTGACGGGTGCAAGCGTGGTTTTCGATGAGGCTCATACGATTCCGCAATGGGGTGATACGTTCAGACCCGCAATGTTGCGTCTTGGCGATGCTCTGGCGCTTTTGGATGTAAAGAGGGTCTTGGCATTCACAGCTACGGCCAATGAGGAAACGATATCCGGCTTTGCCAGGATTTTGCATAGGCCGCGCTCGCTAACAAGGCTGACGTTCAGTTCGGATAGGAAGAATATAGAATACAGGCGCGCTATTGCTGTTTCGAGGATGCAGGCGATTGCCGCTATTCTTGCATCTTGTGAGAGACCGTGCGTTGTTTTCTGCAACAGCAGAACCAAGGTGGAGGCACTTGGAAATTTCATAAGGTCAAAATACCCGGATTATCCTGTCGGATGCTATCATGCTGGATTCGGCAAGAAGGAGCGTGAGCGAATCGAGGATTGGTTCAGATATTCCGACGATGCGGTTCTGGTGGCGACATGCGCCTATGGGATGGGCATGGATAAGAGCAATATAAGGACATCCATTCATTTTTGCTTGCCGGACAGTGTGTCGGCGTTTCTCCAGGAGTCGGGTAGAATCGGCAGGGACGGCGACCCGAGCGTGTCGTGGGCGATAGTCAAGCGCAGTGAAATGATGTTTTGCAAATCAGAGAAGCGCATGTTCCTGCTCTCGACGTTTTTAGGTGGCGATTGCATTAGAGCGACTCTTTTGGCGGAAATGGGGGAAAGGCTTGAAACGATTGAACTTTCGGAAAGCAAGGGTCGTGGGTGCCATTCTTGCGATGTCTGTTTGAATAGGCGTGAAAAGGATGCTTTGGGCGAAATGATAGCGGATTTCATGCGTAAGACTAGATGCGTCTTTAATGAGAATGCTGCGATATTGGCTCTTATCGGGACGAGAAGCAAGGTTGTTCCTTGCAGTTGGCTGATTCCATGCTTCGGCGCATTGAAGGATATCGATAGGCGCATGGTATTCGAGGGCGTGCACGAGGCGTACTTGATTCGGAAATCGAATAGGAGACATTTACGGAAACGTTTTTCTATTTTGGCGAAGATTTGTATGATATTGAATGGCGTTGGCAAAAAAAATAAAATTGGATATCAGGTGAACAACTATGGCTGAATTGAAAAAGATATCGTACGAGAAGACAAACAGGTTCGTCTTGTTCCTTAAAATGCTGAAAGGCGTCAGCAACAATGCTATCGAGAGGCTCGTTCAGGACTTTTCTTTGGATGGATTGCCCGATGTCTATGACAGGGCCGTTCTCGATGCTTTTATGGAAAAGGTGTCGGAAATCAATAAAAGCGATCGGAAGCAGGCTTTTGATTTTTCGAGGATGGAGCGAAGTCAGGTAGATGAGGCGTTGGAGAAATGCAGGCATTGCGAGGAAGTGTTGAAGAACAGCAATGCTTCGTATTGCACGAGATTTGATGATGTCTATCCATGGCAGATAAGGGATAGCAGGTATTTGTGCCTTGGCGGAGGCAAGATGTTAAGTAGCGTCATTCCAAGCGTTTTGTATTGCAAAGGTGATGTCGGCACGGCTTTTTCCACTGTCAAGGCGTGTGCTGTCGTCGGTGCGAAGCAATGCTCCGAATATGCCATTGAAGCAGGCAGGAAGGTTTCCGCATCGGCTGTGTCCAAGGGTTACGCGGTTGTCGGAGGGCTTATGCCCGGATGCGAAACAGCAGGGCATGAAGGCTGTTTGCAAGCAGGGGGAAAGACCATCGCGGTTATGGCTTCCGGCATCGACAACGCTTGTCCTCCTCAGGACTCTGACCTTGCTGAAAGAATTGTTTCCAAAGGCGGCCTTTTGCTATCGGAACAGCATCCCGGAACATCCTTCACTTCCTTTTCGCTAATGGGGCGCAACAGGATTCAAGCGTTGCTTTCCGATAAGGTGATAGTCTTGCAGTCTCCTATCAAGGGCGAGGCCATGAATGTTGCCAAGAATGCCTATGAGTTCGGAAAACAGGTTTATGTTCTTGATCCTAAGATATTCGGGCCCGAAGACGATGCTAGCGGAAATGCAGAGCTGGTCTCGAAATTCGGCGCGAAGAAATTCACCCTCGACGATTTGGAACGAGTCATTAAATTTTGAAGAGACTCTGAATGACCGATGCAAGATAAAAGCGGGAAGCCCGATAAAATCATAGTCAGGGGCGCAAGAGTCCATAACCTCAAGAACATAGATGTAGAAATACCGTTGAACAAGATCGTCGGCATAGCCGGCGTTTCAGGTTCGGGAAAATCCTCTTTGGCGCTTGGGGTGTTGTATGCTGAAGGTTCGAGAAGGTATTTGGAATCGCTTTCCACATACACCAGAAGGAGAATGACGCAGGCTGCGAAGGCGGATGTGGACGAGCTTCTATATGTTCCGGCTTCGCTTGCATTGCATCAAAGGCCTGCCGTGCCCAACATACGCTCGACCTTCGGAACTGGAACGGAATTGCTGAACAGCCTGAGATTGATGTTCTCACGCCTTTCAAGCCATAAATGCCCTAACGGTCATTATCTGGAGCCGTCTCTGAATGTCGCAGCGGAACGCGAATTGGCTTGTCCGGTTTGCGGCGAGCGATTTTACGCTCCTGGCGCAGAGGAGCTTGCCTTCAATTCCCAAGGGGCGTGCCCGAAATGCGATGGCGTAGGGACCGTGCGGACTGTTGATGAATCCACGCTTGTTCCAGATGAAACCCTTACGATCGATGAAGGAGCCGTTCTGCCTTGGCAGACTCTCATGTGGTCTTTGATGAAGGACATAGCGCGCGAGCTGGGCGTCAGGACCGATGTGCCGTTCAACAAGCTTTCCAAGAAAGAGCGGGACATAGTCTTTTACGGCGAGCCTAAGAAGCATCACATGGTTTACCAGATGAAAACGGGCGACGCCGGTGAAATGGATTTCACCTACTACAATGCCATCTACACGGTTGAAAACGCCTTGTCGAGAGTCAAAGACGAAAAGGGGATGAAGCGCGTTGAGAAATTCCTGAAGGAAGGCGTATGCCCCGAATGCCATGGAACAAGGCTTTCCGAGAAAGCAAGAGGTCCCAGGTTGAGAGGCATCTCGCTTGATGAAGTCTGCAAGATGACATTGTCGGATGCCATAGATTGGGTGCGGGGCGTGCCGTGTAGCTTGCCTTCGGAGATGAGAGCAATGGCGGAATCCATTTGCGAATCGTTTTTCACGGTGGCGAAAAGGCTGATTGATTTGGGCTTAGGCTATCTGACGCTTGATAGGGCTGCCTCGACGTTATCCACTGGCGAAAGGCAGAGGATGCAGTTGGCTCGTTCCGTCAGAAACAGGACGACGGGCGTTCTCTATGTTCTTGACGAGCCTTCGATCGGTTTGCATCCCGCGAACATCAAAGGTTTGAATGCGGTGATGCATGACCTTGTGTCCGATGGAAATTCAGTAATTCTAGTGGATCACGATACGAACATTTTGTCCGAAGCCGATTGGATAATCGAATTGGGACCTGATTCGGGCAGAAACGGCGGTCATGTGATAAACGAGGGAACGATTGGCGATACCATAAGGAACGAACGTTCTAAAATCGCTCCGTTCTTGTCCGGCAAGGCAAACAGGACGATTCGTCTGAAACTTGATGAGGATGTTTTCAAATATGGGGAAATATTCCTTTCAACAGATAGAATTCATACTGTCCGACCATTAGAAGCCAGAATTCCGAAAGGGAGGATGACTGTCGTAACGGGAGTTTCCGGATCGGGAAAGACGACATTCGTGTTGGAAAGCCTTGTTCCAGCCGTTCGAAGCAAGCTGTCAGGCGACAAGCTGCCGCAGCACATAAAGGACATTCGCGCCGAGGGTATAAGGCAGATAAAGCTTATAGATGCGACGCCTATAGGGGTGAACATCCGTTCGACAGTCGCTACTTATGCGAATGTTCACGATGAATTGCGCAGAGTTTTTTCAAAGATGAAGAGTTCGGCTGACCTGAACTACAAGGCAGGCGACTTCTCATACAATACAGGATGCTTGAGGTGCCCGACTTGCGATGGAGCGGGCAGCATAAGTCTTGATGTCCAATTCTTGCCTGATGTCGACATACCGTGTCCCGATTGCCATGGGTCGAGGTATTCCAAAGAATCCGAAAAGGTAAGATACGTTGTCAAAAGCGCCGTCAAGCCGAACGAGGAATACACGATTTCGCAGATAATGGCAATGGATATAAACAGCGCATTCGGAGTGTTGAAGGATATCGCCCCCATAAGGCAGAAACTGAAGGTGCTGAAGGATTTGGGCTTGGGTTATTTGACATTGGGCGAAGCTACGCCGAGCTTGTCCGGAGGGGAGGCGCAAAGGTTGAAGCTGGCTTCGGAGATGGGGAAAACGCAATCCGATGCGATATTCGTTTTCGACGAGCCTACGATAGGACTTCATCCGCTTGATGTCCAATCCTTGCTTGCTGTGTTTCAAAGGCTTATTGATAGTGGTGCCACCGTCGTCGTCATCGAACATGACTTGGATGTGATAGGAAACGCCGATTACATCATAGATATGGGTCCCGATGGCGGCGATAAAGGCGGTGAAATCGTCTATGCTGGGACTCCTGAGGGAATATGTGGATGCGAGAGAAGCCAGACAGGGAAGTATTTGGGGATGTTTCTGTCTGAGTAGAGAATTTTTCATCGGATAGAAGATGACGTAATTTTTGAAAAACTAAAAGATAAAGCGTAATACTTGTCAATTATACATCTTTAGGAGTATAATAGTGTTATGAAAAAGACAATCTATCATGGTTCGAACTCAATCATCGAGAAACCTGTTTTCGGATACGGAAAGGTTCGCAACGATTATGGATTGGGCTTTTATTGTACGGAAGAATTAGATATGGCAAAAGAGTGGGGCGTTTCAAAAAATGCCGGTGGATATGCCAACATTTACAAAATCGAAATGGACGGGCTTCTGTTTTTGATTTGAATTCTGATGAATGCACAATTCTTCATTGGCTTGTGATTCTTCTTGAGAACAGGACTTTTGATATCAGCTCCGCACTTGCGCAAGAGGCAAAAAGAGCTATCTTATTAAAAACTTTTCCACGCCTTATGAAGATTATGATATCATCACTGGCTATCGTGCGGATGATAGTTATTTTTCGTTCGCCCAGGATTTTATCAATGGCACTATTTCCGTGCGGAACTTGGGCAATGCAATGAAATTGGGAAGGCTTGGGAATCAGTTTGTCTTAAAAAGCAGGAAGGCTTTTGAAGCAATTCACTTTGTCGGTTTCGAAGCGGCAGAATCTTCCGTATGGTTTGCAAGGAAAGAGAATAGAGACATGAGCGCGCGCCGGCAGTATCTCGATGGCGAGAGAAACAAGAGGCAGTCTGGTGATTTGTATATTGTCCAAATTCTGGAGGAGGGGATTAAAGCCGATGATCCGCGCTTACGATAAGAGCTATCTTTCAAAGGCTCAATCTTCACTCGCTTCAATGCTCGATTTCGCAATTTACGATTTGAAGCAGGAGCTTGAGGAATTTTATAAGAAATTTTTGGAATCAAACATATCGAAACGATTTGAATCAGGCGAATCATCGGTAATCGCCGGAAAGTCGGGTGTTGAGCTTGCACTTGAGGTTATGGGGGACGAGGGGCTTGCAAAGGAATATCGTCCGGTTGCGAATCGAAGTCCGGAGTATTGGACTGGATGGGCTCTCGCTTATTTTCAATGGCAGACCAATCTTACTTTCGGGCAGATAAATTCGTTCGTTCCGATTGCGGAAGTGCTTGCCATGTATAACCCTTATCACGAAATGGATATCTCCCAATTTTGCGACAAGATGACGGAGCTTTACAATTCCAGGAAGCATGAAACGAATCTGAAAAGATACCGTCTTGCTGCTGGCCTTTCCCAAAACGAATTAGCCGAAGTGTCCGGCGTTCGAGTTCGAACGATTCAGCAATACGAGCAGAGGGTGAAAAACATAAACGCTGCTAGGGCGGAAAGCGTCATCGCCTTGTCGAAAGCCCTTAATTGCCCGGTCGAAATGCTGATGGAGGTGTAGTGGAATAATTTTTGCGAAATCGGAACTGTGGTCTTCAGGAGCGCCCTTTAGATAGGTTTCGCAACTTTTTCGACATCGCTTGTCGTCATCTCTAGGTATTTCGCCACGCTGTAGAGCGGGATGCCGAGGCCGAATGGGTCGAAGCCGCAGAGGAACAGCACGTACGAATCGCGTATGCTCTGATAGTCGCCGCCCTTTGCGAGCATCCCGATGTCCATCAGGCTGGCCGACTCCAGCCAGCGCCTGAAGGCCGCGTTGTCCGCCTCTACCGCTTTGGCGAAGCCTGCCGGTTTCAAGTCATAAGGGCGCTTCTAAAAACCTGCTGTCTAGAGAGCGCCTGTGGATTTCGGAATCGGAAAAGCGTCCGGAAATCGCATGATACTGTCGTATTTTGCTATTTTCGGGCGATTTTCAGAGCCGAAAGGTATAGGCGAAATCGGACTCTGAGGGTTTTAGAAGTGCCTATAATATATCCTTTCACAACGCTTTTTTCAAGGTAAGCTGCGTCTCCTATATATTATGTCCCTGAAAATGCGTGATTGTCCCTAAACTTGTCAAAATTTTTGGTGAGATAGTATTTATTTGGATAGAGTATAGTAGAAAAAGGTTTTAATAAATCAGCACACCCCTCGACAAAGTATCGTTGTAACGATATAATAATGTAACGTCGATGAAAATTCTCACGATATTCGCAAAAGGAGAAATGGCATGGCGATCATCAGGCTTTTTCATGGTTCGGATCATATTGTAAAAAGGCCGGATTTATCTGCAGCCAGGCCGGCGAATGATTACGGCAAAGGATTCTATTGCACGTTTTCTTTGGAAATGGCGAAGGAGTGGGCATGCAAGAAGAACACCGACGGTTTTGCGAATGAGTATGCTTTTGACGACGAAGGACTTAGAATCTTGAATTTGCTTGACGGAAAGCATACCGTTCTTAATTGGATAGCCTTATTGCTGAAACATCGTGTTTTTGTCATAAATGATGAGATTGCTTTGGACGCAAAGGACTATATCATAGATAATTTTTCCGTGGATACGACTGGATATGACGTTATCAAAGGGTACAGGGCGGATGATTCGTATTTTTCTTATGCGCAGTCATTTGTTCACAATGCATTGCCTTTGCGTTGCTTGGGCAGGGCTTTAAGACTTGGTGAGCTTGGAGAGCAAACGGCTCTTGTTTCGGAAAAGGCATTCGATCGGATCGAGTTCGTATTGGCAGAGCCGGTAAGCAAAGAGATTTATTATCCTAAGTTCGTCGCACGCGATACCAGTGCCCGAACAGCATATAGCGAAGAGATTAAGAGGGGCAGGTCTTATCGTGATGATATTTTCGTGATGGATATCATAAGGGGAGAAGTTAAGAGCGATGATCCGCGCATACAATGCATTATACTTAAGTGATGCTCAAATTTTTCTTGCCAATGCGTTTGATTATGCATTGAACGACTGCGGCCAGGAGCCGGATTGGTTCGGGTTTGTTTTCGCTCGCTCCGCCATATGCAGACGATTCGAAACGGGAAGCCCTGCAGTCATATCGGGCAAGTCGGGCAAAGAGGACGTGAGAGAGCTGCTGCAGACGATTGTGCCCGATGAAGAATTTCCGCCGGCATCTTTTTCGCAGGAACGGTCGTCTGCTTATTGGGCTGGATGGGCGCTTGCATATTATCAGTGGTTTACAGTAAAACGATTTAAAGACATTTTCATCCGTGTTCCGCTTTCGGAAATCCTATTGATGCATAAGCTTTACCATGAGATGGATTTGACCAATTTCGTCGAGGAATTAGATAGGAGATATGATTCGGTTGTCTTGGAAACGAAATTGAAGAAGATACGGGAATCCAGAGGGCTATCGCAAGCACAGCTTGCTGAAATGTCTGGAGTGGCCAAGCGTTCCATACAGCTATATGAGCAGAGAGTAAACGATATAGACAAATCCCAAGGTCAAACTTTGTATAAGCTCTCAAGAGTGCTAGGCTGCGACATAGAGGATTTGCTGGAAAGCCCGGAAAAATAGGCCATATACGGTCGCCGGATACGCGCCGAATATGTGCGCCTCGGAACGAAAACCCATTAGGATAGGCACGAAGCCTCATCCTGCATTGGGATTTACGTTCCAGTTTGAAAGAGCAAGCAGCATGAAGAAGACCATTCTGCAGGCGAGAGATTCTTAGGGAAGATATGCCTGACCATAGAACCATGGAGCACATAAACGAGTCTTTTGACTATGAGGTTTACGGCAAATCCTACGATGGCGAGATATGGAGTGCGAACAGATCCTATCCGTTCAATAACTACCATGAGTTCGAGTACCATTTCATCAGCCTTTTCATGCACAGGTTCTTCGGCGAATCACGTTGCCTTGCCCTTTACGATGCTCTGAATCTCGATGCGGACTGCCTGTGGTATCAAATTCATGTGAATATGGAGAAAGAAAGATGTCTACACTATTAAAGGCGAATATATAGAGCCGAGACAGGGTCGAGACGATTGTAAATCGACCGAATTTGGATGCTGATAGAACTAACTATTGGAAAAACAACTAAAATTGGGTAGAAAAGTATTGGAAAAACAACTTAAATGAAGTAAAATAGTATTGGAAAAACACTTTACAGCATAAAGGCGATTAGTTTTAGTATGTTTAGAAGAAAAATAGAAGAAAGGCTGTATGAGTATTATAAGAACCCGGATGATAGGGTTCTCATTGTGGAAGGCGCAAGGCAGGTCGGCAAGAGCTTTATAATCCGTCACACGGCAAAGAACAGCTTTGAGAATTTCATAGAAATAGATTTGAAGGCGGATCTCGAAGGCGACAGGCTTTTTGCAAATGCCAAAAGCACGCGCGACTTCTATTTGGCATTGAGCTCGAAATATGGGCAGAGCCTTGGAGATTTTCAGAACACGATTGTTTTTTTGGATGAGATTCAGTTTTATCCGCATCTGATGACATTGCTCAAGGAGTTGAAGAAGGAGGATAGGTTTCGATACATAGCAAGCGGGTCTCTGTTGGGGGTGACGTTGAGACAGATTTTCATACCGATGGGCTCAATAGAGGAAGTCAGGATGTTTCCGCTTGATTTCGAGGAATTCCTTTGGGCTAACGGAGTAGGCGTTGACGTGGTTTCGTATTTGAGGAGATGTTTTGACGATGTTGCCGAAGTCGGCGAAGACATTCACTCTAGAATTCTGAGATTGTTCAAGGATTATCTCATATCGGGCGGGTTTCCGGATGCGGTGAAGGAATATGTGATAAACCAGAATGTGCAACGGATGCGAAAGGTTCACGATGAAATATTTGCATACTATAGCGCGGATTGCTCTCAATACGACAATGAACACAGGCTGAAAATCATGCGAATCTACGGCTCTCTGATCTCTAATATGCAAAACAAAGTGAAAAGGGTGCAGTTCAAGAAAATCGAGGGACTCGCAAATGCCAATGCCGAGAAATATGTCGATGAATTCGATTATTTGGCATATTCGGGCGTCGCTTTGTTCACGCGCGCTGTCAGCAACCCCGTTTTTCCGCTTTCTGAAACTAGCAGTAAGAACCTGTTGAAATTGTATTACAACGATGTCGGGATTCTCACGAACCTTTTGTTTAAGAATAACATCAATGCAATCCTTGCCAATGACAAGGGCATAAACTTAGGTTGCGTCTATGAGACCGCCTGCGCATGCGAGCTCGCAAGCCATGGACACGAGCTTTTTTATTTCGACAGCAAAAAGACAGGCGAAGTCGATTTTCTGATAAATGACTACGACAAGCTGTCCGCAGTTCCAATAGAGATAAAATCGGGCAATGATCAGAACAACTTCCGCGCCATACCTAAGCTGGTCGACAGAAACGGCAACTACAAGCTGTCCTGCGGTTATGTCTTCGGAAACAAGAATGTAGCTGTGAGGCAAAACGACCTTATCATCATGCCGGTTTACATGATTATGTTTGCGTAGGACATTCTCGAAGCAGATGGTAATGTTGAAAAATCCATTCGGCTGCTGTATTGATCTGTCGTTTTGCTATCGAAATATTTTTCTATATATGCTATATTATTTGTGATTGCTAATATGGAAATATCACTGCCTGAATTCATTGATAACATGCACAAGACGCTTAGTCAAAGCATCAAGGAGGAAATTAAGCCGGGAAGCAGGATTTCCGTGGCTGTGGCTTGTTTTTCGATTTATGCATATCGGGAATTGAAGAATGAACTAAAGGATATTGATGAATTGAGGTTTGTGTTCACTTCTCCGACCTTTATCGCGGATCGGATTAAGAAAGAAAAGCGCGAGTTCTATATTCCGCGTCTTAATCGCGAAAGAAGTCTTTACGGCACCGAGTTCGAAGTGAGATTGCGGAACGAGCTCAAGGCAATCGCAAAAGAATGTGCGGGATGGATTAGGAGAAAAGCTCGTTTCAAATCAAATTCAACTCAGCAGAACATGCCGTGCTTTATGAATGTCGATGAAGAAACGGGAAGCAGCGGATTCTCGCATGGTCGATTTGTCGGAATTGTCTATGGATGATGATTATGATTTAGACGATCAGAACGCAAGCGATATGTTTGAAATCGGAAAGAAGGTCAGAATCGATTTGAACGATATGGACTATGTCACATGGCTTGCGGATTTGAAACTCGATGCTGCAGTTCTCGATGGACTTGAGGTTCTGACTTCTGAAATCACTCCGGAAAAAGATTCGAAGCTTCAAAAGCTGATTGGGATAATCAGGGGTAAAATAGAAAATCCAATCAACGAGGGCAATAGGAAGGTGATTATATTTTCCGCATTCGCCGATACTGTGGAGTATCTTTATGGGAATCTGAGTGGGTTCTTAAAGGAAAAGTACGGATTGAATACCGCAATGGTCAGCGGCACTACGGAGGGGCGAAGCACTCTTGAAAAGTTCAGTTGCGACTTGAATGCCGTGCTTACTTATTTCTCGCCTCTTTCAAAGGATAAGGATGTGATCTATCCAGGTGACACGAGGAGCATAGACATTCTTATTGCAACGGATTGCGAATGTGCAACAGGTTAAATTTGATGCGGACATAGGCCGTATCGACATAGTGAAGGGCGCTTCTAAAAACCTCAGAGCCCGATTTCACCTGATGCCTTTCGGGTCTGAAAATCGCCGGAAACCAGCAAAATATGACAGTATTCCGCTGGTTTACGGCGATTTTCCGCCTCTGAAATCCGCAGGCGCTCTCTGGGCAGCAGGTTTTTAGAAGTGCCCTGAATGAAATAAGCGTGAGAACGATTCCTGCGATTCAGACGGGTGATAAGGTTCAAAGCATTTACGTTTTAGACGTGGCTATGAAAACGAAGAAATACGAGCCGAAAAATATAGAGCGAATCGCAAGGCTGATTCCACAAAATCTTGTTTTTGTTCTGCATTTTGAGGGAGAAATACAGCTTGCTGTCTTTTGCGAAAAGCTTTTTGCAACCGACTGGCTTTCTGAAAGCAGGGCAGTTATTCCGCTTGCGGGGTTGAATTTTGATGAGGTTTGGGAAAATATAATAAAAAGAACCGGCGGCGGAGAGTGGAATGGCTCTCTGATCTTAAGCTTAGGTATCAGACCGCTCAGATTAAGGTTTCTGTTAGCGTAAATTCCGAATTGATTAAGTTTTATTGGTCTCTTGGTGAAGATATTTTCTCCATGAAAAAAGAGAGCAAATGGGGGTGATGGATATTTTGAAAAAATAAGTAAGGATTTAAAAACGATACTCCCAAATACTAAAGGATTTTCACCTTCAAACCTTAGGTATATAATGCGGTTTTACGAATTTTTCCTAATTTTTCCACAAGTTGTGGAAGAATTTGAAGGAAGCGGTCATTCGCATATTTCATTAATTCCTTGGGGTCATAAAAGGCAGGCGATTCTCACCGCAAATGCGCCCATAAGCAAGACATTGCGTCCTTGCAGGGAGGAGAGCGTTGATTTCGACAATACAGAGAACCTCTACACAGAGGGCGACAACCTCGAAGTCTTGAAGCTTTTGCAGGAAACCTACCTCGGCAAAGTTAAGATGATTTATATAGATATTAAGACCACGCATATTGATACGGTTTTATGCCGAAATATAGCCTAAATTAGGCAAAAATAGGGTATTTATTGTAGTTTTTATAAATTTTTGGATTATTGTGTTTAGACTGGATGATTAACTGATTATAACCTGAACACCCTTGATTTTAAATCGTTCGTTTGCAGACATAAAATTTACATTAAATGTAAAAAATGCTATCATTATAAATATGAATTTACATAAAAATATACCCAACGAATCTTATCACTTGAACATAGATGAAAGGGTAAATTTAGGTAGCTTTTATACGCCGCTAAAATATGTTGGTATTGCAGGTGCTTGGTTGAAGGAATATGGTGTAACTGATGACTATATTATATTTGATCCAAGTTGCGGATATGGTTCGTTTTTTA
>DMKZ01000098.1 GCA_003454065.1 Spirochaetaceae bacterium | reverse complement strand
CGTTCCGATTGCGTTGTCAGGGCTCAGGGAGCGCTTCGAGGGTCGAAAGCGCATGTTCGTCGGCAAAAGGGGCAGGGCGGCGGTTCTGAAGGAAGTTGATTTCTCGGCTTTGGATAAGGAATCTATCGAAGCGGCTGCGAAGAGCATGGAAGAGGCTATAAGAGAGGAAGTTCAAAACAATGGCTGATGTTTCGCATGAAGTTCGTTTTCCATCGATTTTTTCCGTTGTAAAGGAGGGATTCGATGCCGCATTCCCGTTTGCGCCGGCATACAGGTTTTCGCAATTGCGCACTCTTCGGATGAAAGGCTATGATGATATCGCGCTTTACAAGACATTGGGCAAATATACGGTCTCGTTTTTGGAGAAGGCGTTTCCGAACGGGCTTTTCTCGTCTCAAGCGACGGATGTCGCCGATAGCAGAGAGGCGACCAAAATCATAGTCAGATTGCGCGACGGCTCGGAAGTGGAATCGGTTTTCATAAGCCCCGCAGGGGGCAAGGATGCCACAGCATGCTTGTCGTCTCAGGTGGGATGCAATTGCAAATGCTCATTTTGCAGTACGGCTTCAATACCGTTTGTCAGAAACCTTGAAGATTACGAGATAGTAGAGCAATTCTATCATTTGAAGAGGATTTGCGGCCAAATTCGCAACATTGTTTTCATGGGAATGGGCGAGCCGCTTCTGAATTTGAATGCCGTAATCAGCGCAGCGAAATTCTTTTTGACGGAAGAGGGCTTGTCGGCGCGCAACATAACTGTGAGCACATCCGGCATAACGAGCGGAATATATGATATTGCAAACAAGTTTCCGGAAGTGAAGCTTGCCTTTTCGATCGTGTGCGCCGATGAATCCAAGAGGCGCGAATTGGTTCCCGTGTCGAAGGCGAACCCATTGACCGAAGTGAAGAAGGCGCTTTTGAAATATCAAAGCAAGAACAGGAGGAGGATTACGCTGGCGTATCCGCTGTTCGCCGGCGTGAACGACTTCAAATCCGATGCGGTTGCGCTCAAGGCCTTCGCAGCTGGTCTGATATGCCATGTCAACTTGATTCCGTTCAACGAGGGCGGCCGAGGAAAATACAAAAGGCCTTCCGATGCCGAAATAAAAAGATTCGAGAGATTCCTTGATAATTGCAGCATATCGCATTCCGTCAGATATTCGAAGGGCGGCGAAGTGAACGGCGCATGCGGAGAGCTGGCGCTGAAGAGATCCAAATAGATTGGCTACGCTCCTAAAATCCCTCGGAGATTCAACCTGCCTGCGCTTTTTCGTTTGACAAAGCAGCATTGACCGTTTAAGATGAAGCGTCTCTCGGAAGATGACAGGCGCTATGTTACTTTGGATGATGCAAGAGCGAGGGATTTGGCGAAGAATGACCCCGAAATGCTATTTTCTGGACACCGGCTTGGCCTCCTATCTGACATCATGGCCAAGCGCTGAAACGCTTATGATCTGCATGGCGGACGAGTTGTTCCCTATAAGCAGGGATGCTTGGTATTGCCCCGTAGGGCTGGTAGACGTTTTGATGCGACGACAGATACGGCGCTTTGCTTTGACATATTAAATAAGAAGTGCTATAAATGTATGCAATTTTTTTCTTGAGGCTTTTAGAAGCGCTTTAAAGAGCGCTTTGAGGTTTTAGAAGCGCCTTCAGGCCTCTTCCGAAAAATGTTTAGAGCTTATGGAACGAATTAGAATACAGGACATCACCATACGCAATTTGTCGTCTTCATGCGATTCCGCTGTTCTTTTCAAGGAGAAGATCGAGATAGCGAAGCTTCTCGACAAGATAGGGACGGATGTCATTACACTGCCGTTATGGACGGCTTCCCATGCGGATTCGCTTCTCGTCAAGGCGGTGGCGATGGATGTGAAAAAGTCCGTGCTCTCGGTTCCCGTATCATTGGATGTTTCCAATCTTGACGGACTATGGGATGCCCTCAAAACGGCAGCCAAGCCTCGCATAGCCGTTCAATGCATGTCATCAAGCGTCGGAATGGAATATATCCAGGGGAAGAAAGAGGCTCAGATGGCTCAATCCGTTTCGCATGCGGTCGGCGAATGCGCGAAGCTGACGAAGGATGTGGAGTTCGTGGTTTTGGATGAGAGCAGGGCTGATGAGGATTTTCTCGCCAGGATAGCGGATGAGGCGATTCGCAGCGGAGCGAGCACGGTAACGTTGTGCGATACGGCGGGGCTCATGCTTCCTCACGAAGTCGATCCGCGCAAGCAATCGTTCCTTTCCAGGCTTAGCGCGCTCGGCAGCGGAAAAGTCGATCTCGGCATCGCTTTTTCGGATGCGTCTGATATGGGCTCCGCGCTTTCGTATTATGCGGCGAAAAGCGGTTTCGATGAGATTGTGGTGTCGTCCGTTCGGGGCGATGTTCCTTTTCTTCCCGGCGTGGTCGGATTGCTTGTCGCGCACGAGACCGAGCTTGCAAGGTCATTCGGATTGGATGCGAGCAATATGCTCAGCATAAGTTCGAAAATAGGCAGGATATGCTCCGATTCGGATGAAGGACGCAGTTCCATCAGATACGGTTCGAATGGCGATGAGGATGATTCGCTTTTCCTCACCGTCAATGACAATATGCAGGTTGTCGGAGATTTGGCTCGCAAGTTAGGCTATGATCTGTCGAGCGATGATCTCGCGAGGGTCTATGAGGCGGTCAGGAGGAATGTGAGGAGCAGAAGGAAACTCGGAGCCAAAGAGTTCGAGTCGATTCTGGCCAATGAATCCATGCAGGTTCCGGCGACTTATGTTCTCAGAGACTACGTATATACTTCGGGAGCATCTTCGAGATCGATGTCGCATATCACTTTGGAGAAGTCCGGAAGGATTTTCGAGGGGATTGCGGTCGGAGACGGACCGATTGACGCTTCGTTCATGGCTATCGGCAAGATAGCGGGGCAGCACTGCGAGCTCGATGATTTCATGATACGCAGCATAACCGAAGGTCAGGAGGCGCTGGGCGAGACGCTCGTGAAGCTCAGATACAACGGCAAATTGTATTCGGGCTGCGGAATTTCCGCTGATATAGTCGCTTCGTCCATAAGAGCGTATATCATGGCGCTGAACAAGATAACATGGGAAGAGGAAGGGAGCGGCAGGAAGTGAATTTGTC
>DMKZ01000042.1 GCA_003454065.1 Spirochaetaceae bacterium | reverse complement strand
CGAAACCGATGCGAATGCTATCACCAAAAACGACAGGAGCGCATAGAAAAACGTCTTGAACTTTCCAAAAGCATTCGCAGGCATAACAACCCCCGCTTTCATGCTGAGCATCCGTATGAACAATATTGAAACCTCTCTGAAGAGAATCACGTAAAAGGCTGCAAAACCTATCATTTTGAAATGTGCGAAGAGCGAAAAGAACGTGAGATGCATCACGGAATCGGCGAACGGATCGAACAGTTTGCCCAAATCGGTCACCAATCCGCGCTTTCTGGCTATCTTGCCGTCGGCAAGATCGGTTATCTCCATATAGCAATATGTCAGCATGCATGCAACGGCAAGAGCAGCAGATACGGCGCCCTGTCCGCAAACTCGCATCAAATAGAATGAAACGGCGAATACGGGCGTCAGAACAAACCTCGATAGCGTAAGGCGATTAGGCAATGTCATAACGCCATCTCCCCTATTACCGCATATCTGCGAACGTTTTCCAAATCGCTTGCTCCGGACAAATACAATGTGTCAGCGAACGACGGAATCATATTCTTGAACAGCACGAAATCTATCCTGAAATTGCCTTTCTCATCGCTGTATGTGAATCCGGGATGCGCAGTTCCTATCGTAGGCGCCGAATATCTGATGGCATTATAAGCATCCACATATCCCCTGGATTCGAAATCCTGAACGAAAGTTCCATTGCCCAACGGGTCCGATGCGCCGAATTCTTCTCCTGGCATCACCACCGTGTCATAATAGGAAGTCTCAAGCGGGCTGGCGAAAACCAGCGACGGCTTCCTGACGGACCTCAATTTTTCGAATGCCTTCATCGAGTACGAAGCGGAACCGCCTGCAGACGCACCGGGATCGAATCTATCGCCGGTTATCTCGCCCTGATAGAGCTGAACCGCAAAGTTCCTGAATTCCACGTATCCGGGATTGGATCTCGTGGTGAAATCCTGTTTGCATATCACGAGCCCGTATTGCATTATCATAGTCGTGGCGAACATGTTCTGATCGAATTCGTTGATTATGGGCAGGATGCGACCCCTATCGCCTGTGACCACAATCAAATCAATATCGAATTGCTCCGCATAGCTCCTCAATGAACGCGCCAGCTTGCCGCTATCGAAAGAGGAGCAGGCCGTGGGAACGAAAAGGAATCTTATCCTTTCCTGCGCTTGATTATTCGAATCGACTGCGCCCTGCGGCGTAGGGGATCCGATGGAATCCAGAGCCGCAGCGCTTTCGGAATCTTCAGCGAAAGACCCGATTACGATCGGGTCTGAAATCTCGATCTCAACAGGAGAATACGCAGCGAAGACGTTCCTATCATCTGTTTGAGGATACGAATCGGAACGGGATATCCCTTCACCCGAAGGCATGGCAGAAGCCTGCAGCGCGGCGGGCTCGCTGATATGCGAAGTATCGGAAAGGGCATCCTCCGATTGTTTTTCGGGTTCTGACGCCGGCGAACCGGAATCATCTGTCAGCGCGCGCCCGTCCGAAATGTCCTTCTCCTCGCCGGAGGATGCGGAAACGGCCTTTGACGGTTTTTCAGCCTCCAGCGCATCCTTTGAATCATCAGCGGCAATCGGGATGCCATCCGTCTTTTTCGCATCCGCTCCGAACATGCCGGTTCCGCCATCAGACGCTTCAACGCCCTTCAAATGCGAAAACATGATGCGCGGCGTCCTTTCAAAAGCCAAGCAAGACGCCAACAGCGCAACAAACGCAATAATTATAAAAGCTTTAATAACTCGCAAAATCTCACCGCCTCGCCGTCATCATATTTTTCCTTGACCCTGATATCGAACCCCCCATCGCCATTGAAGCGGGGAAGAAGATGGACATGGACATGACCGACCTCCTGACCCGCCGCCGCACCATCGTTGACCAAAATGTTCACCGCATCGCATTTCAGCGATTCCCTCATCTTCGCATCTATTTTCCTCACTACGGAGAAGAGCGCGGCGATTTCCTGATCCGAGAGCTTGTCTATGGTCGGAACGCATCTTTTCGCCACTACCAGACTATGCCCTTTTTTTATCGGCGCTATATCCAGAAAGGAAATGCAGGAATCATCTTCGTAAATCTTGTGCGAAGGTATATCTCCTGCTATTATTCTATCAAAAACATCCATAATGTAAATCCTCCATGAAATAGGCTATGCGCTCTCCGCCGCTCCGGCCTGCCATTCGGACAAAGCCGGAAGAGAACAGCGATACTCACTCCAAATGCAAGTTCAAAGGCTTTCCGCTGTTGCGGTCGGTGAGCAGGAACTTACCGTCATCGGTCACTCTCAGATTGCAGCTAAGAACCTTGGAAACCCCCTTTTCATGCTGAACCACGCCTATGAGAGCGTTCCCGCCCTTCAAGGTGTACTTGTTGTGCGTTATCATTATGAATTGAGAAGTATCCTTGAAATCCCTGAGCATGTTCAGGAATGCATTCACATTCTTTTCGGAAAGCGCGGCTACGGGCTCGTCGAGAAAGCAGAAAGGAGCCGGCCTTATTTGATATATGGCAAAGAAAAGAGCCAAGGTCACCATCGTTCTTTCCCCGCCTGACAAACTCGATACGTGGGTTGCGGATTTGCCGGGAGGACATGCGTAAATCTCCACTCCGGACTGGAGAGCGTCTTGCGAATCCCCGAGCTCGAGACGTGCGGAACCGCCTCCGGACAATGCGGAATAGAAAATATTGAAGTTCTCGTTTATTTTGTCAAACGTCTCCATGAACAATCTCGTGTTCTCCGTCTGTATGTTCGTCAGCACAACCTTGAGGTCTTCTCTCGCTTTGGCGTAATCCTCAAGGTTTCTTTTGACGAGGTTGTATTCCTCGCTTACGCCTTTGAACTCTTCGGCCGCCAAATAGTTTATATTGCCGTAGGATTTGATCTGATTGCGCAGAAATTGAGTCCTGCGCTTTATGGACTGGAGCTCATCCTTCTCGCCAAGCCGGACAGTCTTCCTGAGATCCTGAACATCTACGCCTTCCCTTTCGAAGTATTCATCGGAAATCCTCTTCATTAGCTCGTCGAAATTCTCTATCTTGGCGGTAAGCATGGCATTCCTCTCGATCAGATTCTGCATATCGACACTGTCCTTCCCGCCCATATTCGAAAGCTCGGCTTCGATTTTGGCCTTCCTCGCTTCCCTGGAGTCCCGCTCCTTGATCTTCTTGTCCATCTCCTTGTCGAGCTTCGCCGTTTCGACTTGAAGCCTTTTCACGTTCGCGATATTGTCGTCAAGCATCTTCTTAGCGGACTTCTCGTCCTTATCGACCTCGTCGATCCTGGATTTTATCGATTCGAATTCCTTCTGCGCGACATCCCTCTTGACATTCAATTCTATGAGGCGCTCGCCCACGGCCTGCTTCTGCGCGGAAAACGAGCTTATCGACAGCTGAATCGTGTTCCTCTTGTCCGAAGCCTCTTTGATGCTCCTTCTGCATGTTTCAGCGGATTTGCCGATTCGGCTTATCCTATCGAAAAGCGGCGTTACGACATCATCGGCCTTCTTAGCCTCCTCCACGGATTTGTAGCTTTTCCTCAATTTGGAGAAATCAACATGAAGGTTCCTGTATTCGTCGAAGAACGACAATATGTCGTCCAAGATGGCGCGCATTCTATGCAAATCGTCGCTTGAAAGCGCATCTGCGCCTTCCATAGCGGACTTGAGCTCCGATAATTTTTCAACCAGTTTCTTCTCCAAATCCCCTTTGAGAACGGCGTTCTTATCGTCTTTGATCTCCTTATACACCAAGGATATGACATCATGAGCATTCGAAACGAATTGCTCGTAATTGTCGAACAGCTTCGATTCGAGGCTTGACTTCTCCTCGTCCATGCGCGCACCTTCCTCTTCGAGGCTTCTTATCCTTTCCCTGACCTCCTCGTCCTCCGATTGCGCCTTGGAAATCTTCTCCGCGATATCTTCCGATTGAGATTTGAGTTCGGCTATTTCCGCATCAAGCGCCTTCTTGAGCTCCCTGTTCTCCCTTTCAGCCTCATGAGCTGATTCGCGCCTGCTTTTTATTTCGCCGTAAGACGCCTCCAAATTGCTTCTCGAATCCAAAAAGCCTTTGAGCATTTCCTGCGAACTGCTCATCGATTGGCTTGCAGATTGTATCTCGCCGTTCAATATTCCGATTTCCTCGCGCAATGCGGAAAGCAGCTTTTCGTTCTCCGTCTTCTTTTCCGTCAATGACCTCGATTTCTCTTCGAGCGCCTTCAATTTCTCCTTGTTTCTTTTCAATTGGTCCGAATGATCTTCCTTCTTGGCCTCGATTTCGTTCAATTCGAGAACGACGGACTTGTCCTCGAGCTCCCTGAGCTCTTTCTTGTCGTTGATGTAGTTCGTCGCGTCTTCGGCCTGATTCTTGAGCCTTGAATATTGCCTCTGCAATTCGGCGTAGCGAACATTGACGTCCTTGAGGTTCTCGTCTGCGGCGGCGAGCTTCGCCTGCGCCTCCTTCTCGTCCATTCGGTATTTGGAGATGGCTGCGGCTTCCTCGAATATGGATCGCCTCTCTTCAGGCTTCATGTTCAGGATCTTATCCGTTTCTCCTTGCTCGAGAATGGAGTAGGAATTCTTTCCCACGCCGGTATTCGCCAGAAGATCATTGATGTCCTTGAGCCTGCAAGGCGTTCTATTTATGAAATATTCGCTTTCGGTGTCGAAGTCGCTTTTGCTTCTGAAACCGGAAATTGAGATCCTTCGTCTTATCTCGACCTCGGAAGTGTCTATAGGCAGAGCCCGATCCTCATTTGAGAATACGATGCTTACTTCGGCGAACTGCGACATCTCACGCGTTTTGTTCCCCCAGAAAATCACGCTTCCCATTCCAACGCCCTTGACGGCGCGGACGGCGCTTCCCGCCTGCGAACCTAGAACCCAGACTATCGCCTCAAGTATGCATGTCTTGCCGTTTCCGTTTTCGCCTACGACGCATGTTATGCCGTCGGAAAACTCTATATGGGTCTTTTCCGCAAACGACTTGAACCCGACCATGTCCAAAGATACGAGGCGCATGAGCTATATTCTCCTTATCGATACGGCTGCTCCCGTATCAGGGTCGAATTCTATCACGCACCCCTTTATGCATCCTTCCCCCTCCAATGGGGGAACTTTTATATTCACCGAAGTGATCATCCTTTGCAATGACAGCTCTATGCTTCCGCCTATCACCGAATCCTGCACTCCGGTCATTCCCAAATCCGTAATGTATGCGGTTCCGCCGGGAATGATCTTCTCGTCCATGGTCTGAACATGGGTATGCGTCCCGCAAATTGCCGTAACTT
>DMKZ01000163.1 GCA_003454065.1 Spirochaetaceae bacterium | reverse complement strand
CAACCAGCTGAGAGGCCGTGCGGGACGTCAGGGGGATCCTGGTTTTTCCAGGTTTTATGTTTCGCTGGATGATGATCTGATGAAGATATTTGCCAAGGATAGCACGAGGGCGCTGCTTGCAAGGGCTGGAATGGACTCCCCTGAGCCGTTGGAAGCGAAAATGGTTTCGAAGGCCATAGAAAGGGCGCAGAAAAGCGTGGAGGAGCGCAACTACATGATACGGAAGCAGCTCCTCGAATATGATGATGTGATTAACGATCAGCGCTCTTTCATCTATGAAAAGCGTGATGAGATAATTGCGGACGGGCATTTCTACGACAGGATGAAGTCTTGCCTGCAGGAGCTTGCCGAAGATGTGGCTGCAAAGGGAAATATGGGATATGTTCTTTCCTTGCTCTCAAAAGAGGAAATCGAGAAGGCGGATTTGCCTAAGAGCGACGATTCTTCGGAAGAGAAGGTCGGGAAGATCATGGCGATTTTCGAAAGCAATGTCAATAGGAAGCGCGAGCTTATAAGCGAAGTCGAATTGTGTAAGCTTGCCAAGTCCATATACTTGAGGCTTATAGATGCTTCGTGGCAGGAGCATTTGGAGGAGCTTGCGGCTTTGCGTGAAAGCGTGGGCTTGAGGGGGTATGCTCAGAAGAATCCGCTTACGGAATATAAAGTCGAGGGCGGAGAGATTTTCGATAGGCTTCTTACGGGTGTTCGGTTGAGGTTTGCCGATTTCATTCTGAAGATTCAAATACGCATCGGAACGACGGATCAAAGCAAGCTCAGAGGATACATGGCCGCGAGGTGACACTGAATTGCTGAAACGAGATGGGGCGGACATAGCGAATGGGCGTAACGGTTTTCGATGTGATAATGTTTTTCATTAGCCTCGCCGGCGGATTCCTGGTTTGGAAAAAGGGGTTCTTCGGCGAAATCGCCAGCAAGGCGAGCTATTTGATCGGCTTGCTGTTTTCGTTTATGCTTTCCAAACCTCTTGCTCTTTTCGTGAATGAGCGCGCGCAAATCGAGATAAATGCGATTTTGCTTTCGTTTCTGTGCTATTACATCCTTTTCTTTTGCGGTTCGTATCTTACGAAATGGATCGGATCCGCGCTTTCGAGCGCTTTCGAGCAGCTGGGTCTGGCGAATGTGGATAGAGGCATGGGGTTTTTGCTCGGATGCTTTGAGATGGTATCCGTCCTGACGCTTATGATTTCGCTGGTGCAGAAGCAGAGGCTGATCGATATGTCCGGTCTATTTGATTCGTCCGTATTTTGCAAATACGTGGTCGATAATATGAAGACGCTTTTTCACCTTAGCATCAACGCTGTCGAGAGGCGGTAGCAATGTACGATGGCAGGTTCAGACTCGTTGACGATTCGCTGGCGAGGCGTCTTGACAATGATTTCAAAGGCGAGAATGCTCCCTCCGCAGTGCTTTTCGCTGGAAACAGGAATACGTCCAGATTGACGGAAAGCTATTATTTGTCCAAACTTGTCTCAGGCGGCTCTAAGGGCGCAGTCAGGTTCTATCCCGTTCGAAACATGAGAAGCTATATGGAGTTCGGCTACGATTGCTTCGAGAGGTCGAGAACAGCTTTCGCCGCCGAATCGCTGGTGAGGGCTTTCGATATTTGCTTCAATTCCCCAAACATTCTCGAAAGCGGTCCGGTTTCCGAAATCTACTATTCGTTTTTGGAATTCAAAGATGAACTTTCAAAAGGCGATAGGAATAATGCGAGAATCGGAAAGCTTGCAAAGTCGATAAAAGATTTTTTCGTCTCGAGGATTCATGCGGCCGGCATAACGGTTGACGATGCCAAGGATGTGATAGGCTTCTTGTCGCAATCGCTTCCCAATTCGAAAAGCCGCTGCGTAGTGATAGAAAATCTCGAATCTGCAAATGTTTCGGTTTGCAATGCCCTTTTGAAGACGCTTGAAGAGCCGTCCGATCGGTCGGTGATTATTTTGATTTCGGACAGGCCGTCCGCTCTTTTGAAGACGATTCTGTCGAGAGTGATACGATATAATTTTCTTCCAGCCAAGGATGATAAGGTCAAGACTATGCTACGTCTGTCCGGAAGCCCTTATGCGGAAACGGAATATGAAGATGCGATTGTATATGGCGATGGCGAGCATCTTCAGGAAATAAGGGGGGCGGCAAAAGATTTGTTCGGATATGTCAAATCGCATAGCCCCGATGGTCGCAAGAAAATGTTCGATATGATTTCGCCTTTGCTCAAGAAGGGCTACTCAACCATTTTGAGCCCCGTCGATGTCGCATCCGTGATCCTCATCGAGCTTTCGAGAACTGCCGAGTCCGATTTTCTCGCTAAAGGTCGCTATTCATCTTTTCATTCCAGCCTTTCGAAAAGAATCCGCAAGGCGATAGAGGATTTGAAAGTCTATAACATCTTTCCGCAAAATGTCATTGAGATGGTAATGATGTGATGCTTTTTCACAATTCATTTCTTTGTGGTTTTGAAAAAAGCTCATAAAAAAATATAATTGTCGGAATATACGAAAACAAAGCGAGGGGCAGCGATTTAGGGTGCTGCGAACTAGAATTATGGGTGAAGGTTATCCGTTTGGCGAAATAGAGAAGAAATGGCAGGATTATTGGGAGAAGAACAAGACATTCAAGGTCGAAGAGGATGCGAGCGTTCCCGAATCCAAAAGGCTGTATGTTCTGGACATGTTTCCGTATCCGTCGGGCGATGGGTTGCATGTGGGGCATCCGGAAGGATATACGGCGACCGACATATACGTTCGATTCAAAAGGATGCAAGGCTACAACGTTCTGCATCCAATGGGTTTTGATGCTTTCGGCCTTCCGGCGGAGAACTATGCCTTGGCTACCGGTCAGCATCCGAGAATCACTACGGAGAAGAACATAGCTAATTTCAGAAAACAGATAAAGTCCCTTGGTTTCTCCTATGATTGGGACAGGGAGGTGATAACTTCGTCCTCGGATTACTACAAGTGGACGCAATTCATCTTCCTCAAGCTTTATGAGAAAGGTTTGGCGTACGAGAGCAATATGCCGATAAATTGGTGTTCCTCGTGCAAGACCGGCTTGGCGAATGAGGAAGTGAAGGACGGAAAATGCGAGAGATGCGGAAGCATCGTCGTTAAAAGGTCGATAAGGCAATGGGTTCTGAAGATCACGAAATACGCCGAAAGGCTTCTGGAGGATTTGGAGCTTCTCGATTGGCCCGAGAGCGTCAAGGCGATGCAGCGGAATTGGATCGGAAAATCCATTGGGGTCAACATCGATTTCAAAGTGGATGGGGCTTCGGATAGGATTACGGTCTTCACCACCAGGGCGGATACTGTTTTCGGAGTTTCGTGCCTTGTGATTTCGCCCGAATACGAAGGCGTGGAAAAGTTCATAAAGCCCGAATGCTGGAAGGCGTGCAAGGAGTACATCGAATCCGCAGCCAAGAAAAGCGAAATAGATAGGACGAGCGATAAGACCGAGAAAACCGGAGTCTTCACAGGTTCATACGTGATCAATCCGGTTTCAGGAAACAAGGTTCCGCTTTGGATCGCTGATTATGTGCTCAGCACTTATGCTACGGGAGCGGTGATGTCGGTTCCGGCGCACGACCAACGCGATTTCGACTTTTCCAAGAAATACGGCCTTCCGATTGTTTGCGTGATAGATGACGGAAGGGGCAAGGATGTGGTGCTGGAGGAGGCATATGTCGGCGATGGAAAGCACATCAATTCCGGTTTCCTTGACGGTCTCGATACGCCTTCGTCCATAGCGAAAGTGATGGAATTTGTCGAGAAGAACAAGCTGGGCGAGAAGCGCGTGAACTATAAGTTGAGGGATTGGCTTTTTTCGAGGCAAAGATATTGGGGCGAGCCGATTCCACTCATCCATTGTCCTAAGTGCGGCATAGTCGAAGAAAAGAACCTTCCGCTTCTGCTTCCCGAAACTTCGAATTACAAGCCTACGGAAGAAGGGGAGAGCCCTCTTGCCCATGTTGATGGCTTTGTCAATGTGAAGTGTCCCAAGTGCGGCGGCAAGGCAAAGAGGGAGACCAACACCATGCCTCAGTGGGC
>DMKZ01000131.1 GCA_003454065.1 Spirochaetaceae bacterium | reverse complement strand
GCAGCGGCGATGGGATGTTCGAAATGGCGCTTGCTTGCGAGAAAGGCAAGGGGATGGCAAGTGATTTCAACAAGGCTTTGGAGTTTCTGGCTAAAGCGTCGAATCTGGGAAATACAAAGGCTGTCTTCAGATTGGGTTTGATATTGGATTCCGCTTCCTATCTCGATTTGGCGAAAAGGTATTGTCTTTATGCTGCGCTGCAAGGTGATGCTGATGCATGCTTGTGGTGCTCGAAGCACGGCGTTACCCATGAAGTTTTGGGAAAGGGCGCAAGAGATTGGCTTGTTCGCTCGGCGCTTTTGGGAAGTCATCGGGCATCGTACGAATACGCTTGCAAGCTGGAATTGAGAGAAGGTCCGGAATACATGATGAAAAATATCGATGCGCTGTCGCATTTCGAAAGGGCGGCGAAGCTCGGATCCGTTGAGGCGATGCTGTTTCTCGGGCGCGCATTCCATGAGGGCAAATTCACCAGGCGCAATTTGAAGAAATCGTTCGCATGGTACGAATCGGCCGCGAAATCCGGAAGCGCTTTCGCCATGAATAAGGTCAGCCAAATGATGTATTCCGGCGTAGGCACCGAAAGAAACATCGAAAAGGCAGAGGAATGGTTCGATTTGGCGGAGCATCGCCAATCGCAAGGCGATGACCGCAACCCTGACCTTCCGCAATACCCTCTTGATGTCGTGAGGCGATGGATCGAAGGCAAGTGATAGCATCTGTTTGCATGATATGGACGATAAGATATGCGTGGAAAAGAGTCATGACGGCACCAGCCGCGTATCTTACGGGCGTTTCCCAAGCGGCTTTTGAGATAGAGAACCGCAAAAAAGACATTTTGCCATAAATCCCCGTTGCGACTATAATTCAGATATATGGGCCTGTATGCTAATCAAGGGTTTGAGGATAGCGAGCGATCTGCCTTTCCAGAAGCATCTCAACAAATACAATGTGCTACAGACGCGAAACGATAAGGGCGTACGCAAAACCATGAAAACGGATGGCTACAAGAATCGTATCATAGATGATGTCTAAGACGATAGCGTATTTTGATGTTGAGGCAGCTGCCGGCGATGGCAAGGTCATGGATATCGGAGCCGTGTGCGGGTCAGGGGAGTTCCACTCCGCGAATCGCGTTGGTTTTCTGAATTTCGTTCGTAATGCGGATTTCGTTTGCGGACACAATATAATCGATTTCGATATGAAGCTTATTCCAGAGTTGTCTGGAACGGCTAAGGCTATAGATACGCTTTACCTTTCGCCGCTTCTTTTTCCCAACAGGCCTTATCATGCGCTCGTCAAGGATGATAAGCTGCAGAACGAGCAATTCAATAATCCTCTCAGCGATGCCAAGAAAGCGAGGATGCTTTTTCAAGACGAAGCCAATGCCTTTAATTCGCTTGATGCTTTGGCTAAAGACATATTCGGAAACCTTCTTTCCAATAAAAAGGAATTCGCCGCCTTTTTTGATTTTCTTGGATTTATTCCCGCTGCTATTGATATCGAGGCGGCTATTCGCAAGAAGTGCGCTGGAAGGATTTGCGAAAATGCGCCATTGGGCAGATTTGTTGAGAACAATCCCATCGAAACTGCTTATGCGATAGCGCTTATAGACGTTTCGGTCAGTCACTCCATAACTCCGCCATGGCTCGAACGCAAATATCCGATGATAAGCATTATAGTGCGCGAGCTTTGCGCTACGCCTTGCGCAAAGGGGTGCTCATATTGCCTATCGGAATTGAATCCTAAAAAGAGACTCAAGGAGCTTTTCGGATTCGACGGTTTCAGAGAATACGATGGCGAGCCATTGCAGGAGATGGCGGTGCAAGCAGCGCTTTCGGGCAAATCGCTTTTGGCTGTTTTTCCAACTGGCGGAGGCAAGTCGCTTGCCTATCAGCTTCCAGCAATGGTCGCTGGAGAGGTTGCACATGGTCTTACCGTGATAATCTCTCCCTTGCAGAGCCTTATGAAAGATCAGGTCGATAATCTTTACGAACGCGGTTTTTGCGATGCCGTGGCAATAAATGGCCTGCTATCTCCGATAGAACGTTCGGAGGCTATCGAAAGAGTGAGTTCGGGCCTTGCATCAATGCTGTACGTATCGCCCGAGCAGCTTAGGTCGCCTACGGTGGAAAGATTGATTTTCTCCCGAAATTGCGTCAGGTTCGTAATAGATGAAGCGCATTGCTTTTCAGCGTGGGGCCAAGACTTCAGGGTTGACTACCTTTACATAGCCGATTTTTTACGCGAATACCAAATCAGAAAGAATTTGAAAAGCCCTGTGCCCGTTTCCTGCTTCACTGCAACCGCCAAGCAAAAAGTCATCTCGGATATTTCATATTATTTCAGAAACAAGCTCGGAATAATAATGGAGCTTTTCACATCATCAGCCACTCGCGTGAACTTGCATTACAATGTGTTGCATAAGGAAACGGATGAAGAGAAATACAATACGCTAAGATTTCTTATCTCTCATAAGCAATGCCCTTGCATAGTTTATGTTTCCAGAACCAAAAGAACCTTTTACTTGTCGCGAAGGCTTAGCGAGGATGGCATTCCTGCCTTGCCATTCAACGGGCGCATGGATTCGAAGGATAAGGTTGAGAATCAGAATGCTTTTTTGAACAACGAGGTTCGCGTCATCGTGGCTACTTCGGCATTCGGCATGGGCGTTGACAAGAGAGATGTGGGGCTTGTAATACATTTTGACATCTCGGATTCTTTGGAAAACTATGTTCAAGAGGCAGGCAGGGCCGGACGCGATGAGAATATAAATGCGGATTGCTATGTGTTGTTCAATGACAATGACCTCGACAAGCATTTCATTCTTCTAAATCAGACCAAGCTTAGCCTTTGCGAGATACAGCAAGTTTGGAAGGCGATAAAACATCTGACGCACGAGAAGACCGGCGTGAGCTGCTCCGCGCTTGAAATTGCTCGTCAGGCAGGGTGGGAAGCGGAAACCAAAGATGTGGAAACCAGGGTCAGAACGGCTGTTGCAGCACTCGAAAACGCCGGATATGTGAAAAGAGGACGCAATTGCCCTAGGGTATATGCTACGGGAATCCTCGCTGAGAATATGGAGGAGGCTGCGGCGAAAATAGATTCGATGGAAATGCTGGACGATAAGGGCAGGGAGCAATCCAAGCGCATAATGAAATTTATGATTTCTTCCAGAAGCAAATCGAAGGCTGGCAATGATGATGCGGAATCGCGCATAGATTACATATCCGACAGGCTGGGCATCCGGAAGGACGATGTGGTTTACTACGTGAATGTGATGCGTCAGCATAATCTTCTTCAGGACAGCAAGGATATGACGGCAAGCATTACGAATCCTGGCGTTGTCAATCGCCCGATGATTGCGCTTGGCAGATTTACGAAATTGGAGGAGTTCCTTTTAAATCGTTTGACCGAAAAACCGCATTTTCTGGATTTCAAGGAATTGAATGACGCCGCTGGAAAAGCAGGACTTCCTCAGCCTTCATTGAAGGCTTTCAAGACGATTCTGAACTATTTGAAAGTCAAGGGCTATGTTTCTAAATCCGACAAGGCGACGGATTCCGAATTTGATGACGAATCAATCGATTCGCATTATGGAGCTGTTGTTTGCCTTGCGGCTTCATTTTCTGCGATTTTGTCAAGATTCCGCAAAAGGATTGAAATATGTCGGCATTGCATAAATTATCTGCAGGAGCTGGCGGCGAAGCCTGACATTGATGTCAACGCATCTGCAGGTAATACGGAGAAAGACAAATCCGTTGTGGAGTTTTCGCTTGTAGCGCTTTACAATAGAATGAAGTCCATTCCTGAATTCGCATTGCCTGCAAACGTCTTGAAGTTGGCTGATGTGGAGGATGCGCTTTTATATCTTTCGAAGATCGGCGTCTTGGATTTGGAGGGCGGATTTTTGGTTTTGTACAATGCCATGCAGATAAATCGTTTGATTCTGGACAATAAGATAAAATACAAGAAAGAGGATTACAAATCTCTTGATGCGTTCTATAAGCAGAAAATACAGCAGATACACATAGTCGGGGAATATGCTCACATGGTGGTGAAGGATTATTATGCCGCTATGGGCTTCGTCAGCGATTACTTTCAAATGGATTGGAAGGGTTTTTTGTCAAAATACTTCAACGGCGAAAGGGAAGAGGAAATAAAAAGGAACATAACGCCTGGCAAATACAATTTGATTTTCGGCGAATTGTCCGAAACGCAACGGAAAATAATTGATGATTCGGACTCGATGCGTATCGTAGTGGCAGCGGGACCGGGATCCGGCAAAACCAGAATATTGGTTCGCAAGCTTGCATCTCTCCTGCTTTTGGAGGATGTTAAGGCAGAACGCTTGCTTATGCTGACATTTTCCAGAGCGGCGGCAATGGAATTCAGAAAAAGATTGGCTTCGTTGGTCGGAAATGCCGTCGGGTTTGTTGAGATAAAGACATTCCATTCCTATGCCTTTGATATTTTAGGACGACCTGGCAACCTTGATGATGCGAGAAATGTCGTGGCGGAAGCGACTATGATGATAGCGAGCGGAGAGGCGGAGGCAGGAAAAATAGCTAAGAGCGTGCTGGTGATAGACGAGGCTCAGGATATGGATTGCGATGAGTTCGATCTGGTCAGGGCTCTGATGGCTGCGAATGATGATATGAGGGTGATTGCCGTTGGCGATGACGATCAGAACATATATGAATTTCGCGGGTCGGATTCCCGATATATGCAACTTCTGATCTCGCAATATGGTGCGACAAAATACGAGATGACGCAGAACTATCGTAGCTTGCCGAAGATAGTCGATGCAGCAAACAGATTTACAAAGAGAATGACGAGGAGGTTGAAGACGCTTCCGGCCGAATCCATGCGTAGCGGAGATTGCAACGTCATCGTAGTGAGGCACTCTTCGGAAAATCTTGAAGTCCCTGTTGCGAGTCATATTTTGAAATACGGCTGCTGCGATGATACGGCTGTTTTGACATCGACGAATGAGGAGGCAATGCGTGTCGCAGGTCTTCTTGTCAAGAAAGGCATAGACGCCAAACTCGTTCAGCTTTCCGATGATTTCAATCTATGCAACCTATGCGAAGTCCGTTATTTTCTTAAAGCCTTATCGGATGAATCCGGTTCGATGCTTGATGGCAGGATCAGCGACGATGTTTGGAAAAGGGCGAAGAACCGTCTTGAGAGCAAATACTTTGCAAGCGCTTGCATGGAAAATATAAGAAACATGTTGGCTGAGTTCGAATCCGCCAGCATTCATGGAAAATATCTTAGCGATTTCGAATGTTTCGCAAAAGAGTCCAAGTTCGACGACTTCGGGAAAAACGATGTCGGAACGGTTTTCGTATCCACGGTCCATAAGGCAAAGGGCAGGGAATTCAAAACGGTGTTCATGATGGTCTCTGGCAATCGTAATCTCGATGATGCTGAAGTCAGGAGATTATATGTCGGCATGACGAGGGCAAAGGACAATCTTTACATACATTGCAATTCTTCGGTTTTCGATGGATGCGTTGCTGCAAGCATGTGTCTTACGGATAAAAACCATTATCCTGAAACGGATGGAATCATAATGCGGCTCGGATACAAGGATGTAAACCTCGGCTATTTCAAATTCAAGAAGAGTTTGATA
>DMKZ01000015.1 GCA_003454065.1 Spirochaetaceae bacterium | reverse complement strand
CAAGGATAATTATGGTGTCATAGGCTTGGGAAGATTCGGGCTTGCCGTTTTGCAGGCTTTGCATGATTTCGGCAAGAACATCATAGCCATAGACAAGGATTCGGACAGACTCGAAGAAGTTGCTCCTTTTGTCTCATCCGTTTATCTTATTAAATCAATATCCAAGGAGGCATTTGAAGAAGCAGGCATCGGCGATTGCGATACCGTGATTGTCGGCTTCTCAAGCGATGTGGGCTCCAGTGTGCTGGCACCCATGAATTGCATAGAGCTTGGAGTTGATCGTGTTATAAGCAAGACGAGGGATAACGAGCATGGAAAGATATTGGAGAAGCTTGGGGCGCAAGCGGTTTTTCCCGAAGAGGACAGCGGGAAGCGAATCGTTATGAATCTGATATGCAATGCGAATCTCGATATGCTGGTTCTTTCAAGCGATTTTTCAATCATAAGCATAGATATGAATCCGATATTTGCCGGAAAAACAATCCTTGAGCTGAATTGGCGGAGAAAGCATAATGTCAATGTGATAGCCGTCATGAACGGCAGCAAGACGAATGCCACCATAACTCCCGATCTCGTTCTGGAGGCCGGATGCAGGGTTGTGCTTTCCGGCGCCGTGGAATCGCTCGAAGCGTTCAGGAAAATCAATTCCGAAGGCGAAGCGTGAAAACGCTTGGCAACAGAAAGGCATTCGGCAGTTTCTGTCTCAGATGCCTTCAGAAGCGTCCTTCAGTTCAAGTTCTTTCATTAGATTATCGAACAGCGCCTTGCATCCGGATTCGATCTGTTCATAGGCCGTTTCGAAATCGTTGGTGTACCAAGGGTCGTCTATTTCGATTTCGTTCAGCATGCTGATCTTGCCCGACGGATCATTCCCCGTCATGGTCATGACTCTGCGCATATTGCTTTCATCCATCACCAATATCCTGTCGTAATGGGAATAATCATCCGTACTCATCTGGCACGCTATATGTGAAAAGCTGCTGATTCCGTGCTTCTTCAGCATCTTATTTGCCAGAGGATGGACGGAGCATCCCGCCGCTTCGCTGCTTACCGCCGCTGACGATATTTCGAACATATCGGATTTGCCTGCGTCCTCGGCGATTTTCTTCATGACCGCTTCAGCCATCGGCGAACGGCATATATTTCCGTGGCATACGAATAGGATCTTGATTTTATTCATAGCGCATTTTCCTGTGTTTTTTTATTTCTGATATGCTGGATTATAGCACAAAAAAGCGGATTGCGAAACAGCTTCGTGGAGAGGCCGATTATGTTCAAACCCCTAAAATGTCCAAAAGGCATAGCGCTGCCCGCTACGACGCTCGCTGCAGGATGCTATAATTACATGTTCTTCAACTGCAGCTGCCTATGTTTTTCTAAGACTAAAACAGAAAAATACAAAAATTCTTATAGCATAGGGTGTTACGATAATAGCGCCTACCCTTATAATTATTTGCATTGGACATATGAAATGCTTGATGGAGCAGGTGGCGCCTATAGAAATCTCTATACCCCTTCTTCAGGAATAATGCTTTATACTTCAAACGAAGTCGTATATTAGGATGAATTTATGATTATTATCGACAAGAACAAAAGACTGGTGAGATATATTCGCGATATTGACGATGCGGATTGTACAACGGATCCGTTTGACACCATCGCAGAAGGTGCTTTTTCATTTGCAAGCGATGTAGGGCGTCTTTCTGTGTCGTTTAACGGCCGTCTCGTCGTGGAGAAGAAGGCTTTCGAGAAATGCAATGATTTGGCGGCTGTAAAAGCCCATCAGATTGATGATGCATCGGACGATTGTGAACTTTTGTTTCAGCATAATGCTTTCAAGGATTGTCCGAAGCTGTGTGATATCGATTTGCAAGTTCGTGAAAATACAAACATTGTCATCGAATCGGAGGCGTTTTGCAACTGTCCCAATTTAAGAACATTGCTTATTGATGGCAGCGATGCATCCAAGGTTGATATTCATGCGAATGCTTTTTCGAATTGCGACAGGAATAGGCTGATGATAATCGTAAAAGGTAAAAGCAGCAACAATGATAGGGTAGCATGCTTCGCCCGAGAGAACGGAATCGCATATAAACACATGGTGGAATAAGATGGCATCATACGAGTCGCCAGAAGCCAAATCATATCGTGTCAACGGCTTTTCCGAGAGTGAGGAGAATATAAACGCTTTCAGCAATAACCGCAAACTGAAGCAGGATCTTTCCGCGTTGAACATCGATAGCGGCAGAATAAATCCGATTTTGGTCGATAATCTCAAAACATATATCGACTATACAACGGAGAATCTGAAATACGATATCAAACGTCCGATATATTATCGCGTGCATGCTAATGTAAATTACATCAATGTTCCCTCGGCAATGAGGAGCGCATGGGAAATCGAGGATGAAAATTGGATTTACGAGGAGTGCCGGCGCAAGTTCCCGAAGGCTTCAGGAATGCCCGAATATGCTCTCCAGACTTCTTTACATACAGCTGAGGTTTTTTGATTTTCGTATTCCCGCATTTGAACATTCATATTTGTCGAATTCGTGCGAATTTTTTTGAAAAACCATGCCAAAACGATATAATTGGAATGCATGAAGAATATAAACCCGACAAATTCATCCTTCGAGACGCTCATCAGCAGCGGTTGCGTTTATGTTGATAAGACCCGATATTTATTATACGATCTTATCCGCATGGATGGTTTGTATTGCTTCTGCTCGCGCCCGCGCCGCTTCGGTAAGTCGCTGATGATTTCCACTATCGAGGCGGTGTTCGGTGGCCGTCGTGAGCTTTTCGATGGTCTGGAGATTTCCAAAAGGGATTACGATTGGAAGGTCCATCCCGTGTTTCGCTTCGACTTTTCGGCGGCGGATTGCGCCTCCGCCGACGAATCTCGAATTGACTTTACGGCAAGATTTCCGATTATTCCAGGCTTCATG
>DMKZ01000029.1 GCA_003454065.1 Spirochaetaceae bacterium | reverse complement strand
CGGGATTTCGGATTTTTTATACAGGACATTTAAAATAGAACCGCTGGACGACGACTTTTTCCTATATGAGAACGCGGTCGGTGAGGATTCCGATTCATTTCCCATCGTTTCCGTATTCCATTACGATTACACCGAGTTGGACTTTCTCGTCCGATCCGCCAAAATCGAAGCATCGCCGGTTTGCCGAGGACGCAAGGCGGGCAAGCCTTTTTCGTTCAGCAGGGAGATAGGCAGGAGGATGATTTCCTACGAAGGCGCCGAGGAAGTTTTCAAATCCTTTACGATACCGCAGAGAAACGAATGCGCCTCGTATGTAGGGGTGGTCAAGGTTTCGTTGGATTCCTCCGGTTTCTATTTTCTGCGCGTCGAGACGGATTATTGCGAATTTCTTCAAAATCAAATCAGGAAGTTTTTCAGAATCGAGAATGTCGTGGCGATGAGATATGAAAACGCGACGTATGCTCCCGGTCGCGAGGTCAGAAACCCGAAGAGAATAGGCAGGAAGTTCTTTTTCTCCGTTCTCAGGGCTTGCATCGTTGCTCTCAAGGCTTGCATGAAATACGAACGAACGATCGTATTCGAATTCATTCCTGTTTGCCAGATCCCTCAAGTTGATGTCCGAAGGATTTCCAAAATCAGAAGAACCGTCAAAGGCGGCGAAGGCGAAGAAGCCGGACCTGAAAGCGATGTGCGCGCAAGCATCGAGCCGGCAGATGCCGAACAGGAAAAAGGTTTTGACATGGAGGTTTCGGAGGAATGCTCCGTGCTGGTTCGCTCGTGCGTTCGAAACATATTCCGCAAGGAGCTGATATTCAACATAATAAGCGCCGTCCTGCCGGTGTATCCTCTTGCGTATTTAAGAATCGACATAACGATTGACGGCGTCGATCGCTCGTATTCGCTTGATCCCGGCGAAGACATTTATTTCAAGCTTTTGACGGAGTCCATGGCTTACCAGAACATGATAGCCGAAAAGGCAGGGTATGATTATGTCATGTCAGGCCTTTTGAGCGAGAATTGGATTTTCAATTCGGAGAAAATGAGGATTTCCGAAAGCAGCGTGGAGAAGCTTGAGGCTCTCATGAACGATTGCCATTTTCAATACAAGAGATTGGTTTATCATAGCGGCACGAAGCAGATAGGAGAGCTTTCCGCGGCGAGAAGGCTGACACGCCGGATAGCCTGTGCTATTTCATGCTCCAAACAGGGCGCTTTGGACAGCAATGCCATTCCGTCCTTCGATCAGGTTTGCAAAATACAGAGGAAGGGCGGGTTGTATAGCATGAGAGGATTGACTTTGTTCATAGCCGAATACAATCCGTATCACAAGCGCATTTTCAGGATAAGCATGGTCGTCACGGTGAACGAAAAAGCCGACGAGACGGCGGAAAGAATGAAGCTTTTGGGGGCTATGAGGGACTCGATGCAGAAATTCGATATCGAAGCAGATGACGATTTCGAGTACAAGAAAACCGAAATACGTTTCTTGAAATCCGATCAGACATTCAGTTCGAGGTCTGTTTTGAATTCTTTCATTTCATATATCAGGGAGCTGATGGACAATGAAGATCAACTGCATTATTGACGATGTGAACATATCCGCGGACATATACACCCACATGTCGCTTCTGGATTTCATAAGACAGAGGAAAATCGGCAGCGAGGGCTTGTATTGCAAATGCTCGGACAAGAAGTGCATGAACTGCCTGTGCTTCATGGAAGACGCCTTTAAGCTGTCCGGCGCTCGCGAATTGCTTCCGTCATGCCTGATGCCCGCATACAAGGCTAACGGGAAGAAGGTCACGACGGCCGATTACTTTCTCGGCTTTGAGGAGGCCAGCGACGTTTTCGATGCTTACGAGCTTTTGAAGCTGAAGCCGTGCCATGATTGCTTTGCCTCTAAGACCATGATATTGTCATATATCATAGGCGAATACCTGGAATACGAGACCAGATACGGCGGGATAATGGACGCCAGATTCGCAGAGGAGAAAACGCGTATTATAGCATCTAACATGAATCTTTCGTCATGTTTCTGCCTTTCGATGAAAAACGTAAGCGCAATAGTGGATACGGGCATTAAAATAAGGAGAAACAGAGTTGTATAACGCAGGAAGATCCCCGTTTGTATTGAGGCCGAAGAAGGTGTCCGACATAGACGAAATGTTTTTCGGGCATAGGAAATCGGTTTTGGTTTCCGCCGGTACGCATGTCATGCGCAGGCAATCGCGATATCCGGATTTTTTTGCTCTTAACATAGTCGATCTGATGGGAGGGCCTAACCCCAGATTCCTCATGGGCTTTAACAAGAAGATGGATTTTTTCGAGATTGAGTCCAATGTCAGGCTGAGCGCTTTGCTTGATGAGCCGTCCATGCCGGAACTCGTGCGCATCTCATTGGAGAAGAATATTCCATATTCCATCGTCCGTTGCGCAAGCGTCGGCGGGACCATATATCCTGATGGCGTCATTTATGATTTGTCCGTTGCTCTCATAGCTTTGTCCGCAAGCGTCCTTGTGCATAGGGCGGATAGGGAAAGGCTGATCAGCGAGCATATTCTTCTCGAGAAGCTGTGCGGCAGGCTTGCTGACGACACCGATTCGGACGATTCAGATGCTTCCGGCGTTTCGGATAATGCCTTGGAATCGGATGGCATCAGCAGGAAGGCATTCATTGAGAAGCTTTTCATCCCAAGAAACGATTCGAGTAAGTCGTGCAGCTTTTTCAAAACGCATAAGAATTCGTTTTTTTCGCCTGAAAAGGCAATCGTTCTCGCAGGGAATTACATGAAATACGAAAATGCCGACCAAGTCGCCAAAGTCAGTATGGCGGTCTGCTATGCGAACAAGGGATGCTATATGTTTCATGATACCATGCAGATAATGAATAACAACGGTTCGCAATACGTTCTGTCGCAAGGCGTGAAGAAGATGAGATCCGTATTCGTGTCCGAACTATCCAAGTTTTTCGGCGACGATGACAGGAACCGCCATGCGCAGCTCCTTTTCGATGATGTCCTCGAAGAAATACTCGTGAAGGTGTTCTAGTCGCAATGGAGACTTTTCCCGGCCAGTGCGATTTTGGATGCGCCCAAGAAAAAATCGAATTTCCAATCGTGTTCGGGGGGACTTTTTCGCCTCCTCATAAGGGGCACTTGCATGTTCTGCATTCGTGCCGCGAGCTTTTTCCGTCTTCGCGAATATTGGTGGTTCCGTCGTATCATACTCCGTTCAAAAGCATTTCGGAAATGATGCCGTTTCAAGAGCGCATGAGATTGCTGGAGCTTGCCATGGAGGATTACAAGGACATTTATCCTGACGACAACATGCAAGGCATTGATGTAAGCGACATCGAGAAAAACGCCGGAAAGCAGATTGCCACCTATCAGCTTCTTGAAATGCTGCGCCGGCGCATCGATCCGGATGGCAGTTGCGGCAATGAATTCAAGTTCGGCTTTGCTATCGGAGATGACATATTGGAGAAATTGGACAAGTGGGCGAATCCCGATTATCTTAGGAAGCATGTCCGGTTCATCGTGTTCCGACGAATCCTCGCCGAAGCTTCGCATTTAGCTGAAATGCGCAGCCGCTTGGCGCAAGAGGGCTTTGATGCGTATTATGCGGATAACGATATTATGGAGGCGTCAAGCACAAGCATCAGTCAGCGAGCATTGACGAACGGCAGGTTTTCGGAAATTACCTCGAGTCCTGATGATGACATGCTGACGCCGCGCGTCAGGGGTGAGCTCTCGAAAATGCGGGATTGGCTTTAATTTGGAAAATCGGTATAATCCCATCCGTTTGCTATTTGGTTGCGGAGTGGTGTTTGAAAAGGCATTTTGTTTTATTCGCATTGCTGCTTGCTGTTCTGTTTTCTTCGTGCAATACCCAATCCGATGGGGTGGGCGTGCCTTTTCGTCAAGACGATGCGCAAGACGGCATATTGTCGCTTTCCTCGCTTCCGAAGTCGATGCTTATGCCTTCAGGCGTTTATAAGTATTCGGAAATAGCATACTCGGATTATGCCGGAGCAGATGGTTCCACCACATTCAACCTCTATTTGCCGAAACCTGCCGATGAAATCGCCCAAGACATGCCCTGCGTCGTTTATGTCCGCAGCGGTTCATGGAATAGCGGAAATGCGGATGAGTATGACAGGTTCTTTGAACATGGCAATGAGAAATACGCGGATAGCTATGTCAGAAAATACGGCATTCCGATTGTGTCTGTCAATTACAGTCTTTTCTTCGACAACGGGAATAGGATTTCAGATCAGGTCAAAGATATTGAGACGCTGTTCAAATTCATAAGGAAAAACGCGTCGGTTCTTCATATAGACCCTTCTTTCGCGGTTTTAGACGGCTATGGCGCAGGTGCGAATCTTGAGCTTTTGTATGTTTTGGATGATGCGTATGAAAAGCCGATCGAGATTAAGGCGCTGATAGGCAGGGCGGGCCCTGCCGATATGTCTTGCAATGAATACGTAAGGTTCTTCAGCGACATGATTACGAATGGCAGTTATGATGTCAAGACAACTGTTGATGTGGGTTCTTACTACCATGGAAGTTAATGTCATCGCGGAAATGAAGTCATCGGACAAAGGCGGCGAGGCATTGCTGATGACCATGCTTTCGAGCGCAACCGGCGAGAATTATTCTCTTGAGCAGCTGAAGCGCTTTTCGCAATCTGGTCTGGATAGCGATTCGACTCCCCAATGTCTGAAGGACATTTCTCTCGCATATCATGCGAAAAAGCATGATTTCGCAAAACAGCCGTATATAGTCATAGCGTATGGCGATGATGTCGATCTGAGTATAAGCGCGAAAGCGAGCATCGGAGGCGGAGTGGAGGTGCTGACAAATCTCAAGGGAGATCCCCTCGCATCGCGCATCGCTGGCGAAAATTAAAGTCAAAGGCTCCGCCAATACGGCTCTCGACAAGATAAGGGAAAAGCGTTATTTCGCAGGACTTGAGAAGTATGAGGGCAACACTCTCCTGATATGTATCAGCTACGACAAGAAGACCAAGAAGCACGAGTGCAGAGTTGAGAAGGCGTAGGGGACGCTTCTAAAAACCTCAGAGCCCGATTTCACCTGATGCCTTTCGGGTCTGAAAATCGCCGGAAACCAGCAAAATATGACAGTATTCCGCTGGTTTACGGCGATTTTCCGCCTCTGAAATCCGCAGGCGCTCTCTGGGCAGCAGGTTTTTAGAAGTGCCCTGAATGAAATAAGCGTGAGAACGATTCCTGCGATTCAGACGGGTGATAAGGTTCAAAGCATTTACGTTTTAGACGTGGCTATGAAAACGAAG
>DMKZ01000016.1 GCA_003454065.1 Spirochaetaceae bacterium | reverse complement strand
ATTTCCAATCTTTTTTCGATGTCCTATCGGAAAAAAGTTTTTCAGAAGCCTTCGAACAGGCTGAAGACGATGGTCGGTTCGCAGTCTTGAGTTTCATGAGAGATGGAAACGACATTTTGGCGGCGAATGCCGAATTGCAGCATGCGATTATTTCAAATAACGGCGTTTACGGGAATATGTCGTTTGTCAACTTGCCTTCGGAATTAAGCATCGATGAGGTAGCGGCCTATATCGAATCGGATGATATGCTATCCAAGTGCCGTTTATGTCTGATAAGCATCATGGTCACGGATGATGAGAAGCGGATAGGAGATTCCTTCGTGCTTCATGCGCCATGCGATTTGCATATCTATGATGGCGTCAGTAAAAGAATCGTGAAGTCGCTTGCCGGGCTGGAGAATGTCGGAATCGGTTCGGATAGGCTTCAGGCTAGGAACGATTTGGTCGGCAATCAAATAGGCATGCTTTCCAAATACGTGCTCGAGCTTTTCGGCCGGCTGCTAGATGGAATCGAATAAAGGGTGCTTTTAGAAGCGCCCTAAAAGCTTCAACGGTCGGAATCCGTCGGATGTTTTTTCGTTTGAAACCTTTTTTGCCTTATAGTTGTTTATATATAGTGTTGGGATTCCTGAAAAACTCAGGATTCGAGGAGATGATCGCATGCATTTGACGGATGAGAAGATATACGAATACTTGGACAACGAGATGAAGGCGGATGAGAGCAGCGCGGTTCACAAGCATATTCTCATTTGCCCTGACTGTCAGAAAAGGCTTGAGGAGCTGGAGCGTCTTGAAGCGGATCTAGTCAGCGCTTTTCCCAGCGACAAGGAGATAGCGGATGCTAAGGAGGATATTCTCGAGCAGATGGAGAGGGGCAAGACAGACGATGGGATCCTTTCGTTTTTCAAAAAGACGTTCAGCGTTTCCTTTGCCGGTCTTGCCACCACAGCCGCCGCTTTCGTGATGATAATGATAGGCACCATCGTTGCGCTGAATCCCAACAGCCGCGAAATCGAAAAGATCGTGCCTGCGGCGAATTCCAACATAAGCAGGGAGAACATCTATCAGGTTTCGAATGAAAAGGAGCTATCCCTTGAAGATCACATCAGGGCGATAGAGGAAATGGGCTACAGCGTGGTTCTTGAACCGATAAGGCATTAGGGCGGCTCGGAAATCCGCCGTCATCTTCGAGTAGCTGCAGTTTTTCAGAAGTATTCTTGATTATTTTTAGTGAAACCGTATAATACTAAGAATATGTCGATATCGCATTTGCGGTTTTCAACAATTATTTCACGCGCCAGTAACTCAGCAGGATAGAGTAGCTGCCTTCTAAGCAGCAAGTCGCTGGTTCGACTCCAGTCTGGCGTACTAGAGTTTTATGGGCAAGTACAGGAATTTAATCACCTTTTTCGTTTTCGCGGTTCTTTTCATGCTGCCCTTTGCGGGGTTTGCGGCAATATTCGACGGGTATCAGAAGCTGGATTCCATAGAAACAGAGCATTTCAGAATATGCTTTCCGCCGGAGAATATCGAGTTCGCCCGCAGGACCGAGGTGAATTGCGAGAAAGCGCTTGCAAGCATCAATGATTTGCTTGGAACCGATTGGGAACCAAGCGGCTTTCCGATAGTGATCACCGACGATATTGGTCGGTTGAATGCGTATTATACTTCCAATACGTCGGATCACATAACCTTGTACAATACGGTCTCCGAGGAGGGCGATCTGAGCTGTTTTGAGGATATTGAGTATTCTATCCTGATACACGAGCTGACGCATGCTCTCACTTTGAGCGTGAAGTCGCCTGCGATGGATTTCTTCAGCCTGATCATTGGAGATGTTTTCAACAACTCGTTTTTCATGAATTTCGGCTTGACCGAGGGGTATGCCGTGATGGTTGAGAGTTTGTCGGGAGGCGGAAGGGCCAATGACGTTTTCGCCATGAATAGCATTCTTCAGGGTATCAAGAAGCGCGAGATACTCAGTTTCAGGCGCACATCCGGAGCTTTGGGTCGCGAGCGGACGCCGTCGAAGACGGGATATGTTTTCACGGGTGCGTTTTTCAAGCATATATATGAAAAATACGGCAAGGAGAAAATGGCCGAGTTTACCGCCGGATTGTCATCCAGTCTTTCCATAAAGAGCCTTTTCAGGAATGTGTACGGGATCTATATGGATACGGCGTACGACAACTTCATCACTTCGTTTGTCTTTCCTGAAGAAGTTCCGTCCGATAAGCTCATAGCCGAAGATTCGACTTATGCCAACTTGTTCGATTCGGGCGAAGCGCTGTTCTTTGCGGATACGGTGGCCAAGGAGATTTACAAATACGGCGATGCGGGCGTAGAGGGAGTGATTTCGTTCCGCGACCTCGTTAAGTTCGCATTTTCTTCCGACGGAAGTTTTTTCGGAATGATCGAGTATGAGAATGACAAGCCGGCTCTTAGGATATACGATGTTGTTCGTGGCAGAATCCGTTTTTCGAATAGGATAGCTGATGTTCATGATTTCGCTTTTTCCATGTTCGACGGAGAAACATGCCTTGCTTTGTACAGGTACGATGGAATCCGAAAGACGATTGAGTTCTCCGACATCAACGGAAACGTATTCGCCAAGCATTGCATAGGACGAGGAGAGGATGTCTATTCGCTTGCGCAATGTTCGGATGGCAAAGTGGCGTATTTGAGCAAAAAGGGAATTGAGACGAACGTTTGCATATACGATTTCTCCGCAAGAAAGCTTTATGAGTTCGATGATTCCGAATCAGTCGTCAAAAGAGGGCTTTCATACGATTCCCTGCATGATCGCTTCATTTTCTCGTATGCGAGGAAAGGCGTGGATCCGTCTTCGGTGCATTATCCTAGGCTTGGAGTTCTTTTGCCCGATGGTTCGGGCGGATATGCGTACAAGCTGGCGAACGAGGATTTGGAAGGCGGAGTGATTTCTCCGAAAATCGTAGGCGAAAATCTTGTTTTTATTTCCGACGGATATGCGCAGGACAGCATAAGGTTCGCGCCTGTGTCGTCGATGACGTTTTTCGAATATCCGTCGCAGCTTGGCGAAGTCGGCATGACTTCCGAAGAGATTGCAGATAATGCCGTCTCTCCGAACGACGCCACTCCACACCTGATGTGGTGTACTTTCGGCAAAGATCATGCGCCTTCTCCGGCGCCAAGCGGCAGAGTGCCGTTCAGGCACCATCCTTTCGTCAGATCGCTGCCATTTGCTTCAAAGGGGCTGCTGCTTCCTGATTTCGGACGACTTGAAGCGCCAGATTTTGCAATCGGAAACGAAAGGCCGTCATCCGATTCGTACGGCTTGCTTGTACAGAATAAGGAGTTTACGGATCAATTCCACTCGTCTTTTTCAGCGCATTACGTGGTTCCCAGGAAGGGCAAAGTCGGAAAGCATCATATAGATATCGATTATACGCATGCTTTCGAATCGAAGAGCCTTCTGATGAGTTTGACCCTCAAGCCGATCTTGAAGTTTGACGATAGCGTCACGCAGACTCGAACCCATTTTGATTTTTCGACCGCATTTTCTGTCGCATGGACGAAGTGCTTTGCCACCAATCGCGCATTCCAAATATCCGGAAACGTCGGTTACGACCTTCCGCTGTACGAGAGCAATGTATATGTCCGGGATAGCTTGGGCTTCAATTTGAATCTAGCCTATACTGATCTGATCCAGAAGGGATACGGTTTCAGGAATACGCTCGGATTCAAGGCATCGTTGAGGACGAACGTGAGCGATGTCAATACGCACTTCAAGAATTCATCCTTTCTGTTCTTCCCATCTGCGCAACTTACCCTGAGCTTTGATCTTCCTAAGCTCATACCTGTTCAGAATACGCGCACGCTCACATATTCCCTTCCCGTTTCCTTGAGCCTTTCGGTGTTCTACAGATATACGCCGTATCAGAAGAATGCGTTGACTTCGGATCATAATCTGGAAGCGAAGCTGAGCGCTAACATGCTTCTCTTCTCTGTGGATTTGAGCGAGACGTTCATGGATGTTCCTTTTGTGGTGAGGGCTTTGGCGTTGGAGTTCATTCCATCCGCGACATACCTGAATTATACGGAAAATCCCCTGGCTGATCCTGTGGCGTATGATGGGTTCAAGTTCGATTTCAGCTTCTTGACTTATGCAAGGATTGCCCCGACCATACTCGGCACGTATTTCACTTCGTTCTTCTTCGATATCGGGGTTCGATATTCGATTTGTCAGGAAAACGTCGGCGACAGCTTCAAGGGAGTTCCGCTTTTCTATTTGGCTGTCAATGGGTCCGGATTATTCGGTGGTGCTTTCGGAAGTGGCATCTGATGCCGTTCGACGAACAGGCGCTTGAATTTTCGCTTTGGCGATCTTTTGCTGAAAAGCACATAGCCTCTCACTCCCTTTTCGACTTCAGGGATTCCTTAGGAGATTTCGTCTTTTCCGTCGGGGACTTTCACGACAGGCATGAAAAAATCCGCATGTTGCTGGAACACGTCTCTCAACTCGAAGAGACGGGAAAACTCGAGCTTCAGGCTCTTAAGAGGAATCGGATTCCGAATATACGCTTTATAGCTGATGCGGATATGCTGACGGGGTTGTCCGCCGTTCAGGTTCGCAAGGTTTCGCTATTTGTAAGGCAAGCAGCCGTTTTCTTCAATTTGTTTTCAAAGCTCGATTTCATGCGTTTTGCGATCCCGGAAGAGCTCATATCCGCTTCGTCCGAGCTTTTGCCGTTCATTGACGAGCATGGGAGCATATCCGACTCGCATCCTGAAATCGTTCCGTTGCTCAAAACATTGAATGCGCTTTTCCACGACAAGAAGGAATACAAGAAAAAATTCGTATCCGAGAATTTCGACAATCTTGAAATAAAGGAAACGGCATTCAGAGACGGCGAGGAATTCTTCGTATTTAAAAACGGTGGCGTTTTCAATATCAAAGGCGATGAGAAAATCGATGGCGCAACGAAAAGGCGTTCCAATAGCGGTAAAAGCGTCTATGCCCAAACGAAAAGACTGAGCGATTACGTCAGAAGCGAAAATCGGATTGAGGCCAGGATAGAGGAAGCGAAGAGAAAGATAATCGTTCGCTATAGTGCATTATACATGAAAAGCAGGGATGTTCTCACGGACGCTTTGCGAAAATGCATGGATTCGGATTTTTATTTCATGATTTGCGAAGTTGTCGCCGCTAACGATTTGAAGGAAACCGGCATAAGCGATTGCTTTGCGATAGAGAACGCTTTCAATCCGATGATAGGTGCTCCGGTGCCGTTCTCGTTTTCGACTGATCTGAAACGATTTGTCGTGACGGGTTCCAATGGCGGCGGCAAGACGGTGTTCTTGAGAACTGTCAGCCTTCTTGTTTTGCAAAATCAATTCCTCACTTATGCGTTTGCCGGACAAGCATGCGCTTTGCCTTTGTTTTCGAGCATATATACGGATGTGTTCGACAGGCAGGATGTGTCCGAAGGGTTGTCCGGTTTCACTTCGCGCGTAAAGGATTTGGCGACCATATCCCATGCTTGCGATCTCGGCTCTTCCTTGCTTGTCATAGATGAAATCGAGAGAGGGACAGGAGATAAGGATGGTTTCGTCTTATATGAGGCGTTGCGCGAGCTGGCGGAGGAGTCAGGGCTTTGCATGTTCGTATCCACGCATAGTTCGCGGATAAAGGAGCATTCTTTGCTCGATGATGGGGCGGAGAAGCTTTCGTTTTCGTACGACAGGGATAGCGCGCGTCCGGACTTTAAGATGATGAAGGGGCTTTGCTTCGAAACGAATGCCATGGATATATTGCTGAATGCCGGCTTTTGCGATTCGACAAGGGAAAAGATAAGGGAATTCTATGATGGGCTTGCATGCGAATTCGACAAGAACGATATTTTGAAAAGGACTGCATCTCTCATCGAGAAGGAAAAGGCGAAACATGCTTTTCTCGACGAGAAGGAGAATGAGCTCCGCGAAATGGAGAAACGCCTTATATCCAAAGAGGAGGAGCTGGATCTGATGTCCGTCCGCTTGCTCGAGAAAGAGCGCAGTCTCGCCGTCATGTTAAAGGAGAAAAGGAGCTTCCGACGACAGGCTGAAAAGAGCGAAGCGCATGGAACAGAATCGCATCCAGTTATTTTAAAGGATGCCGAAGGCATAAACAAGGAAATATCGGTTTTGAAATCGCGACTTAATGACATAGCGATGCTTAAAGATGCGAACTTCAATGCAGGCGATGAAATAGTCGTAGCGAGAAATGGGGTTCGCGGTCGTATTCTCGATGTTGACGGAAGCGGAAGAAAAGTGAAGGCGGCGTGCGGTAGCTTGATTCTCACATTGAATTTTTATGAAATCAGAAAAGCAAGCGCCAATGCTGTTTCTCAAAAGGGTGAAACCGCATTTGTTCGCAGCAATTCCTCTGCCAAGCTTTTGCTGGATCTCAGGGGGATGAGAAGAGAGGATGCAATCGAGAAGCTGAAGAGACAAATCGACTTGGCGATACTATCTTCGCTTCCGTTTTTCAGCGTGATATGCGGGATAGGAGAAGGCATAATCCGTCAGGCGTGCATTGAGACATTGTCGAAATACTCGAAGTTCTTCAATGTCGAACTATCCCAAGACGGAGGCAAAATCGAAATTACGCGAT
>DMKZ01000024.1 GCA_003454065.1 Spirochaetaceae bacterium | reverse complement strand
ACTGGATTCGAACCAGTGACCCACGCCTTAAAAGGGCGTTGCTCTACCTGCTGAGCTAGCAGCCCATTTATAGGGCAGCGCTTCTAAAATCCGCGCAACGAAAAATAATATAACCATAAAAGGCTAAAAATGTCAATTGTGCTGATCTGCGTGCTGATAGCTATCTGAAATTTTCTGCGAATCAACCGCATCGCCTGCGCAGGATCGGACGCTGAAGATCCTCCTCCATGAGAAGAGAAGAAGCGCTGCCGTAAGGGTAAAACCGAGAACATCCGCAACGGGACCAGACCACAAGACGCCCAAGACTCCGATACGGGAAGTCAATATGAATGCTGCCGGTATCGCGAAGAAAACCTGTCTGGAGAGAGATGCGATTGCGGCCTGCAAAGGCCTGCCGACTGCCTGGAAGAAAATGCTCGTGGATACCTGAAAACCGAAAAACGGAATCATCATGAGGAAGATTCGAAGCGTCTTGGAAGCGAAATCGTTATACATGGCGTTTTGGTTTCCGAAAATCGATATTATCGCAAGCGGAAAGAGCTGAAATACGACAAGAGCCGCAGACATCACCGTCAAAGCGATGAAAACGACTATGGCATAGGTCTTTTTGACGCGTTCGTATTTACGCGCGCCGTAATTGTAACCCCATATCGGCTGAGCGCCGGTGGATAGGCCTATTATGATGCTTATCAATATTCCGCAAATCTTCATGGCTATGCCAAGCGCGCTAAGCGGTATGTCGGCCCCGTATTCGCTTGAAACCCCATACGAACGAAGAAGATTATGCTGCACCGCCATGACAACGACGATGACCATCTGGTTGATGAAGCTGGAAAAGCCAAGTTTGAAAACCGTCAAAAGCTCGCAAAACCCGCTGCGAAGCTCCTCCTTCCCTATTTTCACTGTTTTCATGCGAAAAGCATAACGCAGATTGATTGCAGCATTCGCGAATTGGCCGATTATGGTCGCCCAAGCGGCTCCTGCAACGCCCCATTTGAAAACGAAAATGAAAACGGGGTCCAATATCACATTCAAAGCGCAACCCGATAAAAGCCCGAACATATTGTATTTGGGAGAACCGTCGGCGCGTATGATCCCGGCATATGCCGTGCATATTGCGAAAAACGGAATGCCGAGCGAAATTATGCGACCGTATTCCAAAGCGAACGGAAGAATGCTGTCTGTCGCTCCGAACAGGCGGCACAGCGGTTCGAGGAACAGAAGATACGAAACCGAAATGATCAAGCCGGCCGCAATGCTGAATACCAGTCCGCACGCCGCACCTCTGGCAGCGGTTTCAGATTTCTTCTTTCCGAGCATCAGGCTCATGAAACTGGCCGATCCATCGCCGATCATCAGTGTGAATGCCAAAGCGAATGTCGTAAGCGGAAACACGACGTTCGTAGCGCCGTTTCCGAGATACCCTACGCCTCTGCCTATGAATATCTGGTCAACGATGTTATAAAGCGCATTGACCAGAAGAGCTATTATTCCCGGAATTGAGAACTTTTGCAAAAGCCTGCCTATTTTTTCCGTTCCCAATATGTTGCCGTCATCTTCCGTTAGATCTATTGCTATTTCTTCAGACATAAGAAAAGATTATACAACATTTTCAATTTCAATCCAAAATCTTGAAATCGCTCATTTCGACAATGCCTGCCGGCGAATACCCCCAGCTATCGATCGCAAGCGAAGCATCGTGAATCCCGCATTCGAATTCAAAGGGATAGAAATGCTTTTCATCGTATTTCACAGATGTTTCCAAATACCACCGACGACCGCCTTCCGCCAGATCGTCCGGCTCCTTTTGATAAACGAAGCGAACATAATCGAATACGTCGCCCATGCTGCATATTTCCTTGAACTTAGTGCCAAGCTCGCTTGTTGGATAATCCTCGACGGCCTCATCTTTCACTTCTCCGCCTTGAGGCATGCCCCGTATCGGGTTTCCGTACTGCCATCAGCATTGACCGTGACATCCTTTCGAAAAGGCATGCAGTCCGAATGCCTAATCGCAAACGAATAGGAAGCAGGGAGCGACTGAAGGCATCGCTCGCGTATCCGCTCGAATTCCTCCGTATCGAGATACGATGAAGCAGGAACGCATGAAAATAGCAACGCAGTCGCGAAAACCACAAGCAACGAAATTGAAAACGTTTTGCCAAAACTACGAATCATACCAAAGCCCAATACTATCTCACATGTATGTTTGGAATTATCTTCAGAGCTTTCGAAAAATTCTCGCCATCGCCTGTGCTTTCCAGCCCTATGACAAGGCTTTGTCTAAAGGGCTCGATAGCGACGCCTGACCAGCACTCATATCGAACACCTCTAACCCGAATTGTAAGAAAAACTATTTTTTCCGTCAAAGCATCGTCTTGCTGCTATGCGATAGCTTACTCCATTTCGCATTATCCTGCTTTTTGGCTCTTGAATTAATTTCAAACACTATTTATAATGCGTGAAGGAGAAAAGACGCGACGATGATGAGATTGGCAAAGAAAAGCGACATAGACGACTTGCACAGACTCCTGGCTGACATGAATGCGATTCATGCGGAGTTGCGCCCCGACATCTTCAAAATAGGCGGGATCAAATACACGAAAGAGGAAATCGGCAAAAAGATAGCCGAATGCACAGAGCCGATTTTCGTATATGAAGAAGAAGGCGCCGTGCTCGGATATGCGTTCTGCATGATACAGGAAGTCAAGGAAACGAATCTCCTGCTCGCGCAGAAATACGTTTACATAGACGACCTGTGCGTGGACGGGAGGTTCCGAAGCAAATCCATCGGAAGCCGTCTCTACGAATATGTCAGGGAATACGCCAAGTCAATCGGAGCCAACAGGGTCAGGCTCATCGTGTGGGAAGGAAACGATAAGGCCGTCAGGTTCTATCTAAGACAAGGCATGAAGCCGCTCATCACCGTAATGGACGAAGCGCTTTGACGATTCGTCATCGAGATTGATGACCTTGCCGTATTTGAAATCAGATGAAGACTTATCCGTCAGAACCCAAAGAAGCGGAAGGCCAAGCGCTTCTTCCTTGCTCGGCTGTTCGGCAAAGCCATCTGTCAGGATTACGACGGCAGTTGGAAAATCATCTTTCATTTCCTTTTCGACGTATTTGAATATTCCCTTGAAATCCGTTCCGCCGCCGCCCGTGAATTCAATGCCATCCAAATCGCTTGCCCCGCTGAATTTCACGATTTTTTTTACTTCGGCATCGAACCAGCCCAGCCAGCCGTCCATTCTGCCTTCGAATTGGCGAACGGCGGATAGGATCTCTCCGTAGCAAATGCTAACGGCCTTTCTGGTCATGGAACCCGATACATCGACCATGAACAGCAATTTGCTGGCAATCCGGTTGTCGTTGCTTTCGAGGTTGAACCCCGGAAGGAGCAAATCGCCGTCGCAATATCGCGCATCCGGACGGAGAAACGTCCAATCGCAATCGGATATGCTTTTTTGAAGAAAATCATGCAATGCGATTCTCCAATCGATTTTCGCGCGCCTGAGCCTGTTTGCAATCCTCTTCACTGCTGCGGGAACAGAGCCGCATCCGCGATCTCCGAAACTCGAATCCGCGCCGTCTCGCCTTTTCATCAGCTCTTCGCGCCTGGCCGAATATTCGCAAGCCTGCAGAATCCTCTTATCAAGCATAGCCTGACTTTTCGCATCGCTATCTATGGCTCCGAACTTCTCATGACTGTCTATCGAGATGCCGCTCGAATTGCTCGCACCACCAGATGATGAAGCCTTGCGGCATCCAGACGCCCTCTCCTTTCTCAGCATGGCATACACTTCCTCGACAGAATACTTGCAGCCTTCTTCGCCTTCAGGCGTCTTATGCCTCGGCGCGCCCAGGTTTCTGAATTCCGGTTCGGTCCGGCAGCCGTCCTTGGCGAACATTATATTGGAGTTCACAACTATGTCCTGAGCGATATTGAGCTTATCCGTGATACCCAAATCGGCAGGAGCCCGCTGAACATGCTTCAGGACTATATGCATCACCTCGTGCATCATGATGAAATCAAGTTCGTCGTCATCCAGATTTTCCAGCATATCGGGATTGAAATATATCTTCTCGCCATCGGTTGAAGCCAACGCCGTGGAATTGACAAGCGAGCTAGTGAGGACGAATTCCATTTCAAGCAAAAGGCATCCGAAGAATCCGTTGTCAAGAAGAATCCTCATCCTCGAAAAGTAAAGCTTTCGGGTCAGCTTTTGCAGTCTGTCCTTTTCCATTGGCCCGTGCTTCGAGCGGTTGCTGATAGGCATGCTCACTTCCTCTTCAAACCATTCAGAACAGCCGAGTTCCTATTCAGAAGGTTCATGAACGAAGCGGATTTCATCAATTTCATGTCGAACCCGCTCTCCAAAGCCTGGTAATCGGTTATGAGCATTATGGCGAAATCCCTCGGAAGCTTTTCGGCATAGGCAAGGGAGTTGTCGATTCTACGCATATCATCAGTGCATTTCGAAGCCTTGTCAACCATTGCCGAGCAAAGAGCATAGAGGCTCGAAACCTTTGACGGAACAGCTGTCGCCTTGCCGTCGAATATGTCTTCAATATCGGGCAGATTCGCGCTGTCTTCCAAAAAAGCCATGAACTCGAGAGCCACCTTATTGCCTACAAGGCCGCCGATCATCGAATACGCCGAAGCGGACATTCCTTTCGTCGAGGACTCGTCGCATCGCTTGAGGATATTGCTGACCATTTCCCATGTTCTGGGAGTAGCGAAGGAGATCGCATCATCATTGGCATCGAAAGTGTTCAGCAAATCGCGCCTGTACGACAGGAATCCGATTACCCTGTTATCTATTCCAACGGATGAAGCCCAGCTTTTCCAAGCCATGAAATCCGAACGGACTTCGAAATGCATCATGCGGTTCGCCAAGGCTTTCGGCATTTTATAGGCAACCGATTTGTCGGTTATCCTGTTTCCCGCGGCTATGACCACGCAATTGTCGGGAAGCTTATGCTCTCCCACGGCTCTTTCCAACGTAAGCTGATATGCGGCGGCCTGAACGCTTGGAAGGGCGGAAGTGATTTCATCAAGCAGCAAAATGTTGAAGCAATCGTCGCCCTCGTCCATTTTGAATATTTCAGGCTTCAGCCATACGGCGAATTCCTTTTTCGCATCAGCAGACGGTATGCCCCTCAAATCAATTGGACTGAAAAGCAAAAGCCTTATGTCTGCAATGCCGACCTTGCGTCCGGTCTCTTCTCCGACCCTATCGGCCACCTGCCTGACTGCTTGCGATTTTCCGACGCCGGGCTGGCCCCACAGCATCACGGAGGGCATGGATGCGAAAGGCTCGCCGCTTCTTATCAGCGAGGCGAAAGCATCCGTCAGAATCCCGACCAATTCGCCGACATTCACTGACGGCAAATCGCTCACGATGTCATCCTGAATCATACCGCAACCCCCAATTTCCTGTCGATATCCTTCAATTCCGCGTTGACGCGCCTGATTTCATCCGCATACCCATCGCCTTTTTCCAATTCCAAACGAGCCACTTCGATATATTCGCTTTTCTCCTTCAATGCCGTTTCCTGCTCCGAAATATAGCCATCGAAGCCTTGAAGGAAATTGTCGATCCGTATCAAAATCCCCATCGGATTGTTTCCGACTTCGACCTTGTATCTCCCTTTGCGCCGAAGATACACGAAGTGCTTTGCGCCCAGATCGTAGGACGGCGCTATGATATCGAACCCATAGCAATCGGCCACCTTCTCCTCCTTGGCGTCTGCAATGCACCTGCCTATTCCTGCGAAAATCCTTTCGCGCAATTCCTTTCTGGAATCCGCAGCGGCCTTCTTCTTCTCATGCGCTTTGAGTTCCTTCTGCGATTCGAAATGCTTTCTATCGTCCCGGGCATCCTCGATGCGTTTGACGAGTCTTTTCACATCCTTTTCGTATTTGGATATGTTTTCGAGCGTCTTGATGTTCTCCTCCTTCCTTTTGGCCTGCAAGCCCCTGAGCCTTCTCAACTCGTTGGATTTCTCGACCCTTGTCTTTATCAACGGGCTTCCTATTGCAAGGGCTTTCACTTCGGCATAATCCAAAACGGTTCCGTCAACATCCGATCCATCCCTTTCGCAAACATCGTCGCTCAGGAGGCGCGAAATGAAATTCTGCTTCGTTTCCAAAAGCTGCCATGAATACGCATCAAAGCTGTTTTCCGTTATATACCTGTAGATGAACACCTGCTTCGACAAGTTTCCCTGCCTCAATATGCGCCCTTCGCGCTGCACCATATCGCTCGGCCTCCATGGAACATCTATATGATGAATGGCGACAAGCCTTTCCTGAACATTCACGCCAAGACCGAGTTTGAATGTCGAGCCTATGAGAACGCGTATGTCACCTTTCCTCACCGCATCGGTCATCTTGTTGCGCCCCTTATCGCTATCGGCGTCGTGGATATAAGCAATCTTCTCTGAAGGAATGCCAAAGCCCATCAGCAGTTTTTTAAGCTCATCATAGATGTTGAACGCTTCCTTGGGAACGGATATGTCGCAGAATATCAGCTGCGCTGATTTTTCATCCGAAAAACGCTTGTATAGTTCGAACACGTTGGCGGCGCATTTCCATGCCTTCGAATCCGTCTGCCGGATGCTCGAACATGATGCCGGCGCGTCTTCCACCAAGCGCAAATCCAAAGCACCCTTTCGACCGTCCGTGGTTATGAGGAGCATATTGTCCGTCACAGTTTGCCCATGCGACTGGATTTGCCTCGGACGACCGTCGCGAACCAAATCCGCTCGAACGGAAATATCCGCTATGAAGTCCTCGAAGCTTTCCGTTTTCGGCACCATGCAATCCGTCCAGCCTTCGAATGCGGGAAGCTCCTCGCTGTTATTGCCGATATGGTGGAAATCGGCGATATTCGCAAGAAGGCTGGCAAGCTCGGGCAGATTATGGAACTTGGAAAGGCGCGAAGCGATTCTGTATTTCGACGTATCCACATCCACCTCGAAATCCCGCGTAACTTCGCAGAACATTCCGGCCCAGCTATCGAAATTCGACAATCCGAGCAGCTCCAAATCACCGCTTTGAAGATATTTCTGGATTATGAAGCAATCGGATATGGAATTCGTAATCGGAGTTCCGGTCGCAAATACGACTCCGCCTCCTCCGTTCTGCCTCTGAATGAAAGCGACTTTATCGGCCATATCATCGCATTTGTCGCTCCCTGTGCTGTTAAGCCCCAGCACATTCGTCATCTTCGTATCAAAAGGCACGTTCTTGAAATTATGCGCTTCGTCAAGAAACAGCCTGTCGATGCCCAAGTCCTCGAAATAGATCGCCTCCTTGCCTGCGGTGCGCTTCCTGTCCTCCTCCAGCTTCTTCAGAAGCTTGGATTCCATTTTCCTGACCGCTGCGATTTTCCTGTTCACTCCGGATGTGCTTCTCGCAGGGTCTCGTCTGGCTGCCTCAAGCTGCGATTTCAACTCGTTCAATTTGTTCACATAATAATCGGGCGAAAGCGGAATCAGAAGGAAGGACGAATACGGCATTATCACCGCATCGAAGCTCCCGTCTCTGATTCTCTTCAATACATCAAGGCGTTTGGCAGGTGCGAAGGAAGTCGGCGTCACTATCAGGACATTCGCCTTCTCGTACATCATGCGAAAGAACTTCTTCCATTGCCCCAATATGTTGTTCGGAACCACATACAAGTTCTTTTTCGCCAATTTCAACCGCCTGAGCTCCATTCCGGCGGCAATCATCTCGTAGGTCTTGCCGCTGCCCACATCGTGCGCAAGCAAGACATTCGGAGAGAAGATTATCCTGGCGACAGCGTTCTTCTGATAGTCGTACAGCTTGACTTTTTCGCTCAATCCCTCGAAACGCAACAGCGATCCATCGAAAACCCGTCTTCGATTGCAGCAGAATTTCTCGTAATAGATTCGTCTTATTTCCGCTTTCCGGTTGTCATCCGCCCATATCCATGAGCGAAACTCATCGATAAGCATTTTTTGCTTTTCCTGAGCGATGAGGGTGGCCTCCTCATTGACGGAATACTCGTTCCTGTAGCCTTTGGATGCATCCCAAACCCTTTCGCAATCCTTTACGACGATGCTTTGCTGATTCAAAGTCCTTTCGATTATCTCTATGGCGTTCATGCGCTCGGTTCCGTAAGTCACGCTGACAAGAGCGTCTATGTAATAGCCTTTTGCGCACACAAGGCTCCAGCTTCCTGTCAGAGCATCATGCCTGACACGATACGATTTGTTCAAAACCCTGTCGATGAACTCCTCTATGTACCTGGCTGGAATCCACGGAGACGAAAGCGTTACGAAGATGTCGTCCGCATCGAGCCACGGAGGAAGGACGGCTTCCAACGCAGCGATGTTGTCATCGAAAAAACCCGGATATTTGACATTCGCGCACTTGGCGGCCTTGAGCTTTTCCATGATGTTTCCCGAAAGGTATTCATCGCACGAAACCCATCCCTTATAGAACTTACTCTCATCCATCTTGGCAGGGTCTAAGAAAATAGAGCCTTTGAGCTCGCTTATCACCTCCTTCATATCCTTGCCGGACGATTCGGATATGTATTCGATGTCGATGCGCGCCAAATTGCATACGGAAAGGACGAAGGCATCCTGAATGCTATCGGAATGCTCCACGACCTCTTTCCCCGCTCCATCTGATGCGAAGGCGTTTTCGAAGTTCACAGGTATTTCCATGCACATGAAATCCTCGGCCTTTTTCCTTTCCTCCTCCTTGTGCCTTCGCTTGGCGCGGCTAACCATTCCGCCCAGCGCCTTGGAAATGGATTTGGCGTATTCGCCCATTGCCGGCTCGTTGCCGTAATACCTGAAGCCTTGCAGCAA
>DMKZ01000080.1 GCA_003454065.1 Spirochaetaceae bacterium | reverse complement strand
GGATTACTCAAAGCCGTTCGGCGCCTTGAAAATGGTCGAAGGCGCTGTGTTCATAAATTCGACGCACAAGACCCCTAAAGAGGTTTGCGATATAATAAAGGATTGCGTGGGCCTTTCCGGAAAAGGCTGATTGCTTCGGCGCGCATCATTGCAGCTTTCGTATGATAATAACAAACGACAAGATAAGGAACATAGCCATTATCGCTCATGTCGATCATGGCAAGACGACCCTTGTGGATGCATTGTTCAAAGAGGCGGGGGTTCAGCTCAAAAAGAGCGAAAACATGACGCGCGTCATGGATAGCGGCGTGCTTGAAAGGGAGAGGGGCATTACGATAAGCGCTAAGAACTGCGCGATCGAATACAAAGGCGTCAAGATCAATATTCTGGACACGCCGGGGCATGCCGATTTCGGAGGTGAGGTCGAACGGGCTTTAGCCATGGTCGATGGAGTAGTGCTTCTATGCGATGCCGCTGAAGGACCGCTGCCTCAGACGAGATTCGTACTTGAAAAGGCGCTGGCAAAAGGTCTCAAACCGATAATCGTCATCAATAAGATCGACCGTAAGGATGCGAGACCCATGGAGGTCTTGGATGACGTATATGAGCTGCTCATAGATTTGTCCGGCGATGAGAACATGCTGAATTGTCCCGTTTTCTTCGCAGTTGGCAGAGACGGCAAATGCGGAACGTCTCCTGATGCGGCCACGGAATCGGTGTCAATACTTCTCGATTCCATCTTGGAGAATATTCCCGCTCCGTCCTATGATGACGCAGAGCCGTTCGGAATGCTCGTTTGCGACCTTTCCTACTCCGACTTTCTCGGCAGACTGGCGATCGGCAGGGTCATGAACGGAACGGCGCATGTGAACGACAGTCTCGTATGCATCGGAATCGATGGCAATCCTGCGCCTTTGAGAATCACTAAGCTTCAGACCTATGACGGTCCGTCGTTCAAGGAGACGCTGATCGTGAATCCCGGAGACATAATAGTCTTGTCGGGAATCGAAAACGTCGAAATCGGAGATACGATCTGCACTAAATCTAATGCGAAGGCGTTGGAAAGGGTTAAAGTGGCGGAGCCAACGGTGGAGATGGTGTTTTGCCAGAACCACACTCCCCTCGCCCTTACGGAAGGCAGCATCGGCACGAGTGCGAAAATACATGACAGGCTTGTGCGCGAAACGCTGAAGAACATTTCCATAAGATTCGAAAATAATCCCGACGACACTTTTACGGTCAAAGGGAGGGGCGAATTCCAGATCTGCATTTTGATCGAAAGCATGCGTCGCGAAGGTTTCGAATTGTGCGTAGGGCGCCCGAAAGTGATTTTCAAGATCGGACCTGCTGGCGAGAAGCTTGAGCCGATAGAGGAGGTCATATTCGATGTTCCTTCCGAATATCAAGGAACCGTCATGGAGAAAATCGGCCTTCGCAAGGGAACGGTGAGCGACATGAAGTATCTTCCGTCCGACAGAGTCAAGATAGTATGCGACATACCGTCTCGAACCCTTATAGGTTTCAGAGACGATTTTCTGACTTCGACCAAAGGCACGGGGATAATGAACAGCAGTCTTAAAGGCTATGAGGAATACAAGGGCGATGTCAGGACGAGGGCGTCCGGCTCGCTGGTTTGCGACAGGCGCGGAAAAGCCGTGGCCTACGGCATTTGGGAGCTTGAGGATCGCGGACGCATGTTCATCGTCCCCGGCGATGAGCTTTACGAAGGCATGATCGTCGGAGAGCATAACAAGGAAGGCGATTTGATGATCAATCCGACTAAGACCAAGAAGCTGACCAACCTCAGGGCATCCGGAAAGGACGAAGCCGTTTCGCTGGTTCCTGTGGTTCCCTTGACGCTCGAGCAGGCGGTTCAATTCATCGCCGATGACGAATATGTCGAGGTGACGCCGAAGTCCGTGAGGATGTGCAAGAAAATCCTGAACACCCAACAGCGCAGGATTTTCAATTCGCGAGGAGAGATACCCGAGTATCTGAAGTGATGCTGTCGGAGAGGTTTTTCAGGAGATTTCTTGATTAATATTGATTTTTTAGTAAAATAAAATGCTATGTTCGAACAGGAGTAATTGAAATGGCAACACCAAAACATAAGACATCCAAGTCACGAGCAGCTTCCCGCAAGGCTGCCAATATGAAACTTGCTGCTCCGGCATTGTCGAAGTGCGAGAATTGCGGAAACTTGATTGCGCCGCATAAAGTGTGCCCTGTTTGCGGTTTCTACAAGGGCGTAGGCGTAGTTGAAACCGGTAGATAGGAGATATGCGGAATATGACTAAGGAAGAGATATTTGACAAAGTTAAGACCATATTGGTCGATCATACGCAATACAAGGAGCCCGAGAAGCTTACTATGGATTCCAAATTGAGAGAGGATCTCAACGTGGATAGTCTGGATTCGTTTGAGATCATCTATGACATAGAAAGCGAGTTGCAGATACAGGTTCCGGATGAGGATGCGGCGACATTCGCTACGATAGGCGACATCGTTGCTTACATTTCGCAAAAGATCGGCTGATGGCAAGTGCGGACAGCGGTGCGAACCAGGAAAGACTTTCGAGTTTGCAAAGCCGTCTGGGCCATAGGTTCGTAAATACAGATTTGCTTGCGAACGCATTGACGCATTCGTCGTTTACGAATGAGTCGGCAGGTTCGCAGTCCAATGAGAGGATGGAGTTCTTAGGTGACAGCATCCTCTCTTTTGTTTCCGCCCAATATCTTTACAATAATTATCCGCAGAACGAAGGCAAGCTAAGCAGATTGCGTTCTGTTCTTGTCAGCGAAAACAGCTTATACAAGGTGGCCGAGGAATACGGAGTCCAGAAGTGCATGGGGATCGGCGGTTCGCTGAAGGTCGAACTTGCCAGAACAGGTCGGATCCCCCGATCTATTCTTGCCGATTGCGTGGAAGCGCTCATCGCTGGCGTTTTTCTGGATGGCGGATATGATTCCGCATTTTCGGTCGTTATGAGAATGATCGACTATCTTGTCAATAGTTCGGATGTGTTCGAGGATTCGGACGATATGGACTACAAATCGCTTCTTCAGGAATATGTTCAAAAGAAGACGCACAAGCTTCCCGATTATGAATGCAGGCAGATAGATTGTTCCGGCAAGCAGTCTTCGGATGTGTTCGAAGTGACTTTGAAGATATGCGGAAAGATGATTTGCAGGAATACATCGTCCAGCATCAGAAAAGCGCAAAAAGCCTG
>DMKZ01000009.1 GCA_003454065.1 Spirochaetaceae bacterium | reverse complement strand
GCCGCCAACGGAGCCAATGGCGATGCAGCCCACAAGGCTCCGCGTCCTATCAACGAGATTTCCGGCCGTGGCATTGTCCAGACCGAAGAAGAGAAGAAGAAGGCCGAGGAAGAGGAGAAGAGGAAGGCGGAGGAGGAGAAGAAGAAGAAAGACTCCAAAGCAGGAACGGCCATTTTCGATAACAAAGATGATATGGATGCCCCTGACACTTCCAAACGTCCGATGGAAAGTGCGGAGCCCCTGAAACCCAGGTCGAAAGAGGAGCCGGATGTCAGGCATAAGGTTCTTGAGAGCGCCGATGACTATAAGACGAGATATCCTTATGAATCTAAGGGCAAGGAAGAAATGGACGAGATGAGGGAGAACTTCAAAAAGCACCAATTCGATACGGTGGATAAAAATGGCAAGTTCATTTCCGAAACGGATGAAGCAAAGAAAGAGAGATTGGCCAAGGAAGCACCCTTTAAAGAGCGTGTTAAGGTTGCCGAAGAGAAACTGACACAAGAGTTCAGATCCGAAAAATACGCCAAGCAATATGTCAAGAACGAGCAAATGCTCGGAAGGTTCGGCAACGATAAGTCCGGCGAAGATGCGCCTAACAGATGGAAGGATGACCCAAATGGGAAGAAAGAGTTTTTGAATGGACATGATGCCGACGGTCGCCGGAAGGCGCTTAAGGATGCCGGCTTCAAGCAGGAGGAAATAGACAAGTACATGAAGAGATATGACGAGGAGATGTCCAAACTCAAAAACGTGGACTTCAAGAAGTTCGATGCGCCGTCCGGAGGAAGCATATTCGATGCGCCGCCCGGAAAGGACAAGTCCGATGCGTAAGAGAGAGAAGAGGGAGAAGGCCGAAGCGGCGGCCAAGGTTGGAGGCGATAAGGAATCCTAAGAAGTAGAGAGGATTAGCGGATGATGGACCGGGTTGGAGTCAGGAGGGGCGATTATGCCGGATAATGATAATAAAAGCAAGATCGAAAAAGTGAGCTTGGAGATTGAGAAGACGGATAAAGAATTCGTGACCGATGATGGTACTTCCCAATGCTTTTCCTTCTTGTGCGATGGGGCCATGGATATCATCCAGACCGAAGGGGAGATGCTGTTCAATGTCGTCGATGATGTGATGTTCATCACAGCCCAGAAAGGAACCATAAACATGATGGCTGGCGACAATGGAGACGGCAAGCTCAAGCTCGATTGCGACAAGAAGAAGCTTAGCGTTCAGAGCAAGGAGCCTGCTTTCGGAGAGGATGAGGTCGTTTCCATTTCGCCGGATGCGGTAGGATGCAAGCATCATCCTGCGATGCTGTATGACAAGGGAAAGGCCGTTTACAACATGACGACCGTGCCGCCTAGCGTTACGCTGAACGATGCATGGGCGATGATAAGTCCATTCCCCGACTTGGGCTTGAAAGTCGAGGCTTTGATCAAGAAGGAAGTCAAAGTCGATCATACGTTCTGCAAGAAGGAGGGTGAAGGGTATATGGCTACCGTGGGCGATACGGTCACTATAAAGCATAAGTTCAAAGGCGCTGGAGACGTCGTGCCGCCTTGCAAGGCGAGCATGGTCGGCAACTTGTATGCTGCCGGAATGCCGCAGCCGGTTCCCTTCCCGTGGACCACTACGAAAGGAAAGGTTACTGTCGAGCAAGTGCCGCCTGCAACGCCTCCGCAGGCGCCTGCTTGGAATCCCATGACCTTCTTCGACGCGCAGATGGATCAGGATTGGTGGATGTCGCAAGACGCTCCTGCAGGCGACGAAGTGGATGTGGATAAGTCCATACAGAGCTCCGGCGCTTCGACTAGCGTGTTTTGCGAAGACAAGGCCATCGCATTGAAAGACAACCACAACATGTGCGTCAACGATTCGATGGCCAAGGAGAAGTGCTTGATGATCAAGTAGTTCCGTTGCGGCTGTCGAGTTTGTTTTTCGGGGGGTTCCGAATGGATATGAAGGATATTTCGTATGATGTATGATGTTTATTCGTATGGCAACGGATGCTATGCGTATTTTGCCAAGGTAGTCAAGAACTACGACGACAATGAAAAGAACCAGATGCACTATGGCGAGGTCATGGTGCAGGCTGTGCCGTATGGCGTGGATTTCGATGGGTCGGTGGATAAGCTGGAATCGCCGCTGGGTCGGGTGTGGCTGCCGTATTTGTGCGACCTTACGGGAGCCGATGCCAGGCGAGAGAAGGAGACTGCGAAGCAGGATAGGCTCGGCTTCGGCTTCCATTGCATGCCGGAAGTCGGTAGCCTCGTGGTGGTTCTCGCAGTGGAAAGCGGGCTTCCCGGCTATGCGCAGCATGTCGTCATAGGCAGTTTTTGGAACAAGCAGCTGCTGCCTCCTCAGCTTGATGATTTTTCGTATAAGATCGCCGGTGAAACGGAATACAAGATGGATCACCTCAAAGGCGACGGTGAAAATGCCATTCAGCAGCTTGCCGATACGAGATACTACAGGACGAAATCCGGTGCTACGTTCCTGCTTGACGACGTCAAGAAGATATTCGGATTCTACAAGCTTCCTGCAAAGGAGAAGGATGCGAAGAAGAAGGCGAAGCTGACTCGATATTTCATGGTCGATGAGGAAAATGCGAACTTGGATATCAAAACCGGTATGTTCTATGTTTGCGCGGAGAACATAAACATCAAAGTGGGGAAAGGCCTCACCATAGATAACAAGCAGGATGACGGCCAATTCTATGTCGGCACGGACAAAGGCCTTTTGAACGCCCATGCGCAGAAGGATAAGTTCGATGTAAATGCTAAAAACGAGATAAACAAGTACGGGAAGAAGATAAACCTGAACAAAGGCAAGAAGAAGGATCCGAACAACGCCAAGGCGGACAATCCGTCGCCGACCGATCCTGTCGATCCCGATAAGGACGAGAAGCAAAAGGAGCAGAAGTTCTTCAATCTGGCGATTCGCCGCATTCTCGAGATAAACGTCTTGCGTGAAGACGAGAAGTTCATGGGTGAGGGCAATGTCATTCGCGTGGATAAGGGCACGATGCCGTATTCGGGAGATAAGGACAAGCCTGATACCATGACTGTGAAAGGCGTCGAGCTGAGTATTCAGGTGGTTGAAAACGACTTCAATCTGATAATGGCCCCGATAGACGATGTATTCGGCGATGACAAGAAGTTGTACGAGTTGGTATCGGATGATATAGTGGAGCCGACAAGCAAAGTATTCACCAAGTTCGAGCGCACTTCGAAAGATACATGGAAAGGCCACAAGGAGAAAAATCCTAATGCGGATCCTAGGGGTTGGCTGGAAGCCAACAATGCTCTGATTGAAGCGGATCTGGATTTGAACCAGATAACGGCAGAGGACGGCAAGGAGACGGTTGATGTCATAAGAAGGGTGGTATTCAAGTGCAACAAACGACCTGAAGGGAAATCGTTGGAAGTGCGCGTTCATTACTTAGATCCCAAAATCACTTTTCCCGGCGAATGCAGTAGTGATGGGATTATCAAACCCTCTTACACTGCGAAGGATAATGCTATCGTTCTCGAAACTTTCACGAAAAGCACTTGGCGAACGGTGTTGAGCGAAAACGATGGCGCGAATGCCGCTAAGCTGAAGCCTTTGCTCGCAGCCAAGGATTATTATGTCAATATTCCGAAGACTTTAAAAGACGGCGATGTATCTTCTAGCGATGCCAACCATTATTTCGGAAGCAAAGAAGACGATAAGAATAAAGGCCCCGGCGTCATCAAGTTCACGGTCGCTCCCGTTTCCATGTACTCGTCGTCTCAAACGGCTAAGGCCGCCGATCAGCTGAGCGTAACTCTTGTGGACCCTGATATATGCGGCATTCCCGAAGCTTATGCGAATTTCAAATATAGGAAAGGCGATGACAACAATCTGCAAAATGTCGATACGGTCAGCATGGACAGTTATTTGGTTAAGGATCCGGAGGCTGACAATGCTGAAGGGGTTGACGTGTGGGTTCGCTATCGCGTAGTTCGTTCCTTGCCTCTCGTTTTCCTTTGCAGGGAGGTTAATGTCTATCCTCTTCCTGATAATGCGACAAAAGGGGATAGGGAAAGGTTCAATAACAGGCGGGATGTTTCCGACAGGAAATTCCCCGTGTTCGATAAGGATGTTTACGGACTGGATTCTTTGACCGATGGAGGCGCAGCCGAAGGAAATCTGCTGTGGAGATTCGTTCCTTGCTGCACTACAGCGGACAAATACAAGAGCCTGCTGAATCTCAAATACAGCTCCGCCATTCAGGAAAGGTGGCGTCAGGCGGGAGGTGCTTTCGATGATGCTGACCCGCAGATTCCGCCTGATAGCAACAATGACACTCCGGCGTTCTTGTATGTAGAAGATACGGACTATGGAAAGTCGGATCTGAAAACTTACCTCAAATACGACAACAACAATTACAAGGGGAATGCTGATAACGACCGTCTGATTGCATATCCGGGTCATTTCGACAACAAGTCTGACGACGACGAGGCGGCCCGGAACAGCTTGAAGATCGCCAGAAAAGTGGATTGGGAGAAAAATAACTTCATCATGGATAATTTCCGCGCCGTGAAGAACAATAAGCGCGAGAGGAAGAACGCGAACGGCTCAGTGACAGAAGAGTACTTCTCTCCTGAAGGCCCTCTGATATTCGCATTTTGGGAGAGGCTCGACGAGCTTTATTCGAATAAAGGGCTCGGGCAAGGCGGAAACAATCCGGATATATTCCGGAACTATTTGAATTATACGTTTGCATATCTGGCGGGATACTTGAATTCCGGAAACGCCGAAATTTTCAGATCGAAGAGTTTGGAGCGAACGGTTCACGGAGATCTCGATAGCGATGAAGCGAAGAAGATGAAGGATAGGCTGGGCGAATAATTGTTTGTCAGCGAGCGAAATTGGTGTTATATTATAAGGGATGAGTGCTAATAGGAGATTGTTTGGATGAGACTTGCGTATTGTAAGATGATCGAAATCAAGTTTCTTAGGAATGAGGATGGGGGTCAGGCCGATAAGCCTGTGACCTATACCTACGATTTTAAAGATTACATGAATGCGGCCCTATCGGGCAAGGCGGATGATATCGACAGTGCCGAAGAATCCTTGATGAAACAGCGAAACAAAATGAACGAGGGCTTGGCCAGCAGGGGCGTTTCGCTGAACGTCTATATCGAAGACAGGGATGTGATGAAGGTGTATTACATCCCGATATTCAAAAGAAGAGAGGAATACACGTCTTCTACGCCTGCGAAGCTGGCGAAGGGCGATACGGATTTCATGCAGATCGACGGTTTGTCTTCTAATGAGGTTTATCAAAATTATAGCGATTCTTTGGGACATAGTTCGCAAGGAGGCGTTATCGAACCGTTCAATATGTCTGATCCGAGCATTTTCGATTTCGAAAAAGACGAGCCGAAATTGGTGTTTTCCATAGGAGCCAGAAAACGAGCAGGCTATCAAGGTCCGAAAAGTGCCGGGTTCAAGGATGCGAAAGTCATAGGCTGGCGCAAGATGTATATGCCGCTCTGGAGCACTACGCATCCGGATGTCAAGGATTTCATTTACATAACCACTGATAAAGTGGCTGGAATCATGACTTATGCCACCCAAAAGCTTACGGATGCAAAGGCTATGGGGGTTATCAAGCCGAAGGATGGCGATACATGGCATTCGATGACCAGAGATGTGAATGCCAATAACAACTTGGCGCTTAATGCCGGTGCCGGCGCGGGAAGTGGCGCTGCGGCTAATTCGCGCGCTGCGGGGGCGATGAGGGAGACGGCGCATTACATAATGAAAATCGAGGTCGCTTCGGGTCAATACGATGGCACATTCGATAAGACAGGATGGCTTCCTGCTCTCTGCTCATTGCCGCTTTTGGGTCTTCCGGATTTGTTGAAGAAACTTAGTGGTAATAATGGCGGCGATACCACCAATAATATTATCAATAGTTATTATGAGAACTGGACGGCGAATGTGCTTCCGATCGAGTTTTATGTTCTTCAGCCGAGCTACCTGCAGAACTCGCAAACGGGATATAAGCCCGGAACGTATCTGAATTTCTCATCTACGTATTCCGATTGGGTCAAGCAGTGGTCTTCGTGCGCAACATTGTGGTTCTATAGGCATGACGGAGTTGTGGCATTGGGTGCGGCTCCGTATGAGTACAAGGATTATGAAGGCAAGGGCGTCAGGATAAATTTCGATGGAAGGTGGTCGTATCTTCCCACCCCTCCCGAATGCGGCGGCGTCAGCGGCGCCGATTCGTATTTCGGCAAGTTCAACTTCGGCAGCAGGAGCTTTAGCCCCGTTGCCGTTTCCGCGGATGTGGGCGAAGAAGGGGCAATCGCTACGGAAAGCATCGGAAAGACTTTGGAAACAATCAGCGTTCCCATTTCCCTGTCTGCCGGAAGCAAGACGCCTACGTTGAAGGATCTGGAGATCGATTACCATACCAATGAGAAGAATCCCGGTGCCGTGGCGCGCTTGTATGCGATGTATTCGATGAAATTCTTCATCGGGTATTATGTCTATGACTACAATGTCGGGAAATGGATGCAGGCGGGCGATGGATTCTGGAAGCTGTATGGCGAGAGCTTC
>DMKZ01000095.1 GCA_003454065.1 Spirochaetaceae bacterium | reverse complement strand
CGTGGCTTCGACATTGAAATTATAAAGCCCGAATAGGCTTCCTTCGCATTCGGCGCAAGTTCTTGTCCGCTCACCCGTGCTGTCTTTTGCATAGATTCTGAACGAATACTTCTTTCCGGCTTCCGGAGTGTTTGCTTCTTTAGTGAACTTCGCGATTCCGTTTTCAGCGTCGATAATGATGTATTCATCCTCGACATCGGCATATTCGGCCGTGGTATCGCCGGAGAGCTTGTATTGAATTGCATATCCGGAAGCATCTTCGACTATGGTGAAGCTTATCTCTATGGCATCCGAGTTCGTTCCATCGCTTGCTATTGCTTTTTCAGGGCTTGCCAAGGTGGTTGCCGCATCTGAATTCACGAAGCTGTATTGATTGTTGTACGGGGATGTCTCGTCTTCCACAACAGCTCTGACTTGATAATAGAAGCTCCTGCCGTCTATCGCATCGGAATCCATTCCTTCGAAATCATCCGTGAAGGTGGCGCCGGTGTTCTTGAATTCGACGAATGTCATTCGCTTTATCTGGCTCATGGATTGAGGGCTTGTTCCGCGTTTTATATAAACTATCAGCTTTTCAGGGTTTATTCCGACATCGGCAGCCGTAAGCTTGTCTTCTTCTATAAGGGTTGCGCCGAGCGTGACTTTGCCGGCATTTTCCGAAATCTCTGACAAGGTCACTTCGCTTATGAAATCAATCGGATCGATCGTTGGCGTAGTGGTAACCGGAGGAGTGTATGTGATGACGGCATCCAAAGAATCGTCGCTTGCGCCGGAAGTATCTGTTTCGCTCTTTTTCACCACTATCTGGTAATAGTATTCTTGCCTGACCGTATCCGTTTCGTCATCAAGCGTGAAGTCGTAAGAGTACTTCACAACTCCTTTGAAATCCTTTGCGTTCGGATCGTTTTCATCAACCGCAACGAAACCTATGTTGTCTTTAACCAAAGTAGTGGTGGCGCTATCGCCGTTGGCGTCAATGATGTATATGTCGGCGAACATCCCTTCGACTGAATAGGGGATATATGCCGATATGCTTGCCGAATAATTCGGAATGAGCTTGTTCTCCTTGGAAAGCGAAGCGGAAACCTTGTCGGCTTTCTGGAGGCAATACGCCTTTTCGAGCACAAACGATTCGTCGCACTTGTAGCTTATGTAGGAAACCGCTCCGGCTTTTTCCTTCCTTATCATATAGAACGGCGTTATCCTATAATCGTAAGCCGTGTTCAGCGAAACGTCACCATCTTCGAATCTTCTGGAAGGTTCTCCTTCGGTTGCCTCTTCCTTGAAAACCGAATCGCTGTTTTCCTTCTCGCTGATTATGTTCTTCCATTCTTCTGTTCCGGAAATCCGCCTGTCGATGGAGAATACTTGAGAAACCCTGTCTCCTTCCTGTTCGTCTTCTGCAAGAATGCCGTTATTGATAGGGGACGGTTCGAATGTGATTCTTATTGAGCCTTTAGTGGAATCATCGAAAGATGCGGAATGAATGGGTCTCGGGTACATGTCCGCGGGATTATCGATCGTTGCCTCGGGAGCAGCCGCTTTGACCGATACGAAATCGCCGTTCTTCTCTACATACATGCTGAAAGTGACGAAAACTGATTCGTTAGGCGTCAGATAGTCCACTTGAACGATTTCATCTTCCGTTCGGAGAACCTTGAAAAGTTGGACTCCGTTGACGCTATCGGAAATCATCGGATGGAACTCGTTGGTGTGGAATTCGTTTGCATGAATGCTGTTGTTTCTGATGCTAATGTTTCTGTTGGATTCATCCTGCTGCCCTTCATCCGCGTTTTCGTTTTCGGCATTATGGTTCGCATTATCCAGACCGAAAAGATTCTCCTTGTCGGAATAGACTTCGAAAACCGGCTTGTATATGTATTCACCGACATGCAGCACGCTTCTTCTTTCGCTTGTGGAAAAGTAAAGCGTTGCCGAATTTTTGCCTGTCATAACCGTGGTCATACTCAAAGACGGCTTGGTGGCACTTTCCTTAATATCCGAAATGTCCGAAAAAGTCACTTCGCCGGCAATAACCTTGTAGGATTTGGCGTAAAAGACATATCTTTCCGCTTCGTCAAGATTGTTGAACGTCCATTCCTTCACATCCTTAGCCAAGTTGACCGCGTTTGGCTGCTCTCCCTTTATGTAGTCGTCTCCCGTTTGGTAAAAGAGGAAAAATCCGTCAACATCATCCTCGTTCTCCCATTTCACGGTAAGCCCCGAATTGTCCGTGTCAATATTCGGAACCGTCAGATTCTTCGGCGCCTGAGGCTTGATCTTAAAAGATGTGCTTGCAGGCGTGACCGTTTTCGCGGGAACAATCTTGCACCCGAAAAGAAAAGCCAATGCGACGAACATTAAAAGAGTCTTTCTGAAACCCATTCTGGAACCCATATCCGTAAACCCCTCCACTTGAAAGTGAAACATGTATCACGTGCTATTATATTTATGTGTTATAATCCGTTCAATTATACATAATATGTTTGTAAAACGCAAAATGAAATCGCCTTATTGGTGGTGTTTTTCCAGCCGAACAAACGGATTAGTGTGATTTTTTTTCACGAAAAAAGGGTTGCTGTGAATTTTTTTCACATGATAGTGTGCATATTTTTCACACCTAAATTAGCGTATTCATAATAATCTTTAGATGCATTTTCAAATATTTCAATAAGTTAAACATTTGAATAATGGTTTTGACGTAGTTTGGCATGCCTGTTGCATTATAAAAGGTGAGTTAAGAAACTTGTGCTGAGTTAAAAAGAGGTTGAAAGGACGTCCGCTGTGGCGTCCTTTTTTATTCCGGAGGTCTGCCTGCGGTTGTTTTCTTCATGCTGATCGCCCTTCGGACGCATGGCACGCCGTTCGGAATACGCCCATACGCAAAGTATTCGCTCCTTCCTCGCTACATGGCCCTGCGTCCGAATCGCTTCGCATCATTTCGAAAACATCCGCAGGCCGACCTCCGGAGCTTCGAGGCGGAATGACAAGAAGGATAGGAGGGTAGATACGGGTCTAAATTACTTAGTATTATATATTTTCTTGATATTTAATAGAATAACAGTTATAATATAACATATTGAATTATATGTCTTGTTGTAATTAATTGACCATATACAAAATTGATGAAAATGCTGCGAATAGGATGAACGCTGATTTTTAGATACTTGTCAGACGCTTGGCATTTGATAGCACGTCTAATAAATTGCTTTTTTTTGAGAAGTCAGTATAATAAACGATAGTTTATCTGCGGCAATGCCTAGTTGGTGGAATGGCAGACACGCTAGCTTCAGGTGCTAGTGAGCGCAAGCTCATGCAAGTTCAAGTCTTGTACTAGGCAATAATTGTGTCGCTTCGACAAATCTGAAATCGCAAATTTTATTCTTCTGAATATTCCTAATTTTTCTTAGAAGCTCCGGAGAGGGGTTCTCGATGAATTGCGCAGCGCCCGATCCTGTCGTTTTCCAATTCGTTGCTCCTGTGATTTCACGCAGCATCTTTTTTGCCTTCACATTCGCTTCCAGATGCTCGAAATCATTGTATTTCCTTTCTCCGTTTTCATATAGGCATTTGTATGCATTTGGAGTGTTCGAGTGGAAAGGGGGAATGGCGATGACGAATCTTCTATCTTTTTTGTCATCTTTCAATGGTGCTATCGTTTCGCCGAATCCGCTGACAAAGGAATTTGCGCGCCCATAGTAGAAGAACGGAACATCACTACCAAGCAGCGAGCACAACTCTTTGATTTCCGAAAAGCTATCGCTTGTTGTCGTAAAGCCGGTACTTTCTGACATTAGTGCGGAGAAACATTTCTCCAACGCCTTGATAAGTTCGGACGCATTGCTGCTTGCGATTCCAAAGCCTCGTCCGGTAGGGACGTTGTCATCGTGCCATATTTTCATGTTCAATCCGATCTTGCGCATTTCATGCCATTTGCAAGCAGCCTTGAACATGAGGTTATCTTCAACGGCCGGACAGCATTGCTCGTGCGGCATGATTTGAAAATCGAAACAGTTGATTAGATTGGGAAATAGTTCAATTCTAAACAATAAAATTTCATGGAAGTCTATGAGCACCATCTGGGATTGCAGCATGTGCATTCCCGCCTTCGCAACGTATTTTCCGATTTCAAGGCTAAGGTTAAGCTTGGCAAATGACTTGGCGAAGATTGAAAAAGCAAAATGTTCCGGCATAGCAGAGTTCTTCAGGGAGCATTAAAGCGCGTGTCCCGCCCTTTACTTTTGTTTGTGTTAATAGTATTATATAAAGGTTTATGACATTTTGACAAATCGGAAGGTTTTATCATGGCAGATAATTTTTATGTTCGCAGAAACAATGGCAACGAGAAAACCGGCGCCAAAACGAATTGGGCGTGGTATTTCGGAATATTCATTCTTGTCCTGATTTCGGTTTCATTCATTTTGCCCGCTACGGGTTTTTCCACCGGAAAGGGCAATAGCGTTTATTTCGGCAAGTTTGGAAGCAGGAAGATAGAATACGGCCTTTATCCTTCGAAATCCGATTACGCCAACATTGCCGAACAATATTATGATTATTATTCCTCGATGTTCTCTTCAAGCGGTTCGGATTCTCAAAGTTGGGTCAGAAATATGGCGTATTCTTCTGCTTTTTCGGAGATATTGAACAGGTATGCCAAACTGACTTATGCTGAAAAATCGAAGATGATCATTAGCAATAGGGAAGCCTCGCGCTACATAGTTGAAAATTTCTTCAAAGACTCCGATGGACAGTTTAATTCAGAATATTGGAAAACGATTTCATCGGACGACAAAAAGGCCGTGATTGCCGAATCCAAGGATTCGCTTGCTGCTTCTCATTTCGACAGCGATTATTCGAAGATAGCCAAGAATGATAAGAACAACCAATTCGTCTTCGATAATCTAGGAGAGGCAAGAAACTTCAATATGATTTTCTTCAAAGGCGATGATGCCAAAAACCTTGCTGACAGCGCTGTCTCCGCGCTAAACAACGGCGATTCGATGGAAAACGTGAAGCAGGAAGGGCAGGACGTGATAAAGGTCGAGAACGTCTATAGGTATTATGCCGATGGAACATTCTTTCCGACAAGGTCCTCTTCCGGGGAAATGGGGCGATTTCTCTCTAAAGTCGATGAAGATGAAAGTCTGCGCAACGCTTTGTTTTCCCTTGAAGTGAAATCCATATATTCGACTCCAATAGAGATAGAAGACGGAACATGGGCAGTGATTGAATTTGATTCGAATCAGACTCCGGAGCAATCCGATTCGGTTAAAGGCAGCGTTGAGGGCAGGATCGAATATCTTGATGAAAGCGATCTTGAAAACAGAATCAGGTCTTCGAAATTGTTTGATGACAAGTTCATGGAAGGATATTCCACGCTCTTCGCAAGCGGCAGTGATGAATAGGGCAGGGGAGGGTGTTTCGTCGCAATCTTGCAAATTGATTCAAAATCAATATAATTCTTCGTATTGCTTTGTTCATATCCGAATGATTTGCAATACGACATGGAGAGAGTAGTTCAGTTGGTAGAGCGCCAGATTGTGGTTCTGGTTGTCGAGGGTTCGAGTCCCTTCTCTCTCCCTTTTTTTTATTAGCGAATTGCTTTTTGATTCCGTCTTTTTGATTTGCTTTTTACCACATACCCTCTGTTTGATAATGCTTATTATATAATAGAGGTTTTTTCAAAACATCTTCCTTCACGCTGCTCGGATCTCGGTGCAAGCCCGCAAGTCCTGCGGATTCCCTCCGAAACGGGCATATGCACAA
>DMKZ01000133.1 GCA_003454065.1 Spirochaetaceae bacterium | reverse complement strand
TGATCAATTCCTTCGGATGCGGGTTCTCCGAAGGGTACGGAAATGATTTTGATATATCAAAGCTTCGCTATGACAAGATCATAATCATGGCAGATGCCGATGTGGATGGGTCGCATATCAGGACGCTTCTCCTCACTTTCTTCTTCAGATACATGCAGCCGCTCATAGAGGAAGGCTATGTGTATTTCGCAATGCCCCCGCTCTACAAGGTTTCAATAGGCAGCGGAGACAAGAAGATAAGCGAAAAATACCTTTACGATGATGAAGCATACGAAGCGTATATGAAGAGCGAGGAAATAACGGGAACGAACAAGAAAGTCACCGTCCAGCGCTTCAAAGGATTGGGCGAGATGAACCCGTCCGAATTGTGGGAGACCACTATGGACCCGAAGGACAGGCTCATAACGCAAGTTCATCTGAACGATTTCACGACCGCTGACAACGTATTCACCAAGCTTATGGGTGAAGAAGTGGAGCCAAGACGCAAATTCATCGAGGAGAATGCGACGTACGCCACAAACTTGGATTTCTAGAATCGCGAAGCTATCGGAAGATGATTAGCATCAAAAAAGCAATATGGAAGGAAACGAATAATGGAAGAAGACGGAAATTTGATTGAAAGGGTCATAACCAAGGACCTCGCCTCCGAAATGGAGAAAAGCTACCTCAATTATGCGATGAGCGTAATAGTGGCAAGAGCCCTGCCAGACATAAGGGATGGTCTGAAACCCGTTCACAGAAGAATATTGTACGATATGAACGAGCTGGGCATAAAAAGCTCCGGCGAGTTCAAGAAATCCGCAAGGATCGTCGGAGACGTTCTCGGTAAATACCATCCGCATGGGGATGCATCGGTATATGACGCTCTCGTTCGCCTGGCGCAGGATTTCTCATTAAGATACCCTGTCGTCAAGCCTCACGGCAACTTCGGTTCGATCGACGGAGACCCCGCGGCAGCCATGAGATACACCGAAGCTAAGATGAGCGTGTTCGGCGAAGCGATGCTCGAAGACATAAACAAGGAAACGGTGGATTTCGTCGATAACTACGATGGAAGCATTCAGGAGCCTTCCGTCCTGCCGGCATCCATACCTTTCCTGCTCATCAACGGAACGAGCGGAATCGCGGTCGGAATGGCGAGCAATATGGCTCCCCACAACCTCGGCGAAGTATGCGATGGCATAATCGCGATGATAGACAACTCCGAAATAACGTCAGAGGGGTTGATGGAATACGTCAAAGGGCCGGACTTCCCCACATCGTGCGTCATACACGGAACGAAAGGAATCCGCGACGCGTATTGCACGGGAAGAGGACGCGTAACCGTCAGAAGCAGATACGAAATCGAGGAACACAGAACGCACACATCCATAGTGTTCACGGAAGTCCCCTACCAGGTCAACAAGACGGAAGTCGTCAAGAAGATCAACTTGCTGAAGAAGGAAGCCATCAAGAATATCGCTGAAGTTCGCGATGAAACGAGCGAAAAGGAAGGAATCCGAATAGTGCTGGATCTCAAGAAAGGCGGGATGCCTGCCGTCATCGTGAACCAAATCTACAAGATGACGGACTTGCAATGCAATTTCAGCATAAACAATGTCGCCCTTGTCAAAGGAAGACCGCAAATCGTTACGCTTCGCGACATGATATTCTACTTCCTTGAGCATCGCGAGGATGTCGTTACCAGACGCACGAGATTCGACCTTCGCAAGGCCATGGAAAGAGCGCATATTCTCGAAGGCTTGAAGATCGGAATCGAAAACATAGACGAAGTCATACGAATAATAAAGGAAAGCCAGGACAATGCGATAGCGCAAACAAGGCTTATGGAACGATTCGGGCTTGATGATATCCAAGCCAAGGCGATAATCGACATGCGCTTGGGGAGACTCTCCAATCTGGAAACGGAAGAAATTCTCAATGAGCTCAAGGAGCTCGAAGCGAAAATCGCCTACTACAACGAATTGCTTTCGGACAAAGCAAAGCTGCTGGGCGTCATACGCGATGAAATACAGGCGATAAAAGATAAATTCGCCGACAAGCGCAAAACCGTCATAATACCTTATGAGCTAGGCGAGATGAGCGCGGAGGATTTCATAAAGGAGGAAGACGTCATAATCACGGCAACCAAAAAAGGCTTCCTCAAGCGTGTAAGCGCATCCGAATACAAGGCTCAGAACAGAGGCGGCAAAGGCGTGAGAGGTGTGAATTTGAGAAACGAAGATGCTACGGACTTCATCTTCAAGGCCTCCACTCACGATTACGTGATGTTCATGACCTCTCTCGGCAAAGCGTATTTCATCAAGGTGCATGAAATCGAGGATGCCACCAAGACGGGCAAGGGAACCTCAATCCGCAGCCTGCTGCAACTTACGGACGAAGAAGACATCACATCCGGAATCTCGTTCAAGGAATTCGACGAAGGCAAGACTATTCTCATGGCCACCAGAAAAGGCGTCCTGAAGCGCGTTAGGCTATATGACTACAGAAATGCGAGGACGAAAGGCGTAATCGCGATTTCGCTGGACGAAGGCGATACCTTGCGGCATTGCATCTTCGTCAATGAAGAGGACGAAGCGCTTATAGTTTCCAAATCAGGCAAAGGTCTTCGCTTCAAGGTGGATAGCGTCCGAACGATGTCGCGTCAGGCACATGGCGTGAAAGGCCTCAGGCTTTCAGGGGATTCGGATGAGATAGTCGGCCTTGTAAAGGTGGATACCTCCAAAACGGCCCTTGTGATTACAAGCAAAGGAAGAGGCAAGCAAGTCGAATACGATTTGTTCACAGCACACGGCAGAAGCACGGGCGGCCAGCGCATATACAAGCTGAAGGAAGACGAAGGCGAATACATCGTCCGCGCTCTCAGCGCCGATGCTGAAAAGGAAGATCTGATGTGCATAACCAACTACGGGCAAATCATCAGAATGCCAGTAGATACCATTTCGCAACAAGGTCGCGCCGCTTCCGGTGTCAAAGTGTTCTCAATGAAGAAGGCCGATGATTTCATCGTATCCATAGCCGTTCTCGACAAGGACAGCGAATCGGCAGATGCCCAGTCAAATTCTTCAGAAGCCGAAAGCGAGCAAGCTGAAGCCGATAACGCCTCAAATGATAGTGTTAACAACAATCCGACGGATGGCAACGAAGCGAACGATGTTTCCATAAACGCAGGCGCTAACGATTCGCCCGGGGAAGCATCGGATGATGATTCGAATGGCGATTGATTGATTTATCGATAGTTCCGAAAACAGATAAAAAAATAGAGGGGTTTACCGTCCCCTCTTTTTCTAGAATCCATTAGAATATCAATCGTAAATCGGCGTCCTATCCTTGTTGTCATACGGCTTAGGCAGGTCGTCCTTGGGTGGCTCCGGCTTAGGCGGAGGAGTCGGTTTGGCAGGCTCCGCCTTCTTGACAGGTTTTTTAGTAGTCTTCTTCTGAGACTTGGCAACCATCGACTTTTTCTTCGCAGAACGAGGCGGAGGAGGAGGCGGAAGATGCTTTGCAAACGCTTGCTTCTTCGGCGCTAAAGGCTTATACCTCGTTTGCCAAAACGATGTGGAGCATGACACGACTGAAAAAACAGACGAAATCAAAATGCCTATCAATATAGCTCTTCTCATATTTTGAATCTAACCAATTTCAGCAAGATAGTCAAAAGATCGCGCATCTATCATGCCTCTATCGAGATCAGCTTGAACTTTATGACATCGAAAAGCCCATTATCTGTGATTTTCAATGCTGGAATCACCGGCAATGCCATGAAGCAAAGCGTCATTATGGGATCAATGTCTTTTGAAACGCCCAATTCGCTAACAGCCGTATTATTCACATCCTCAAGCTCCGCCGACAATTCTATCAAATTCTTTTTAGCGGTCATAAGTCCGGCTATCTCGTGGGGAAGTGATTTGATCATCTTGCCGTCCTTCACGAGGGCTATTCCGCCGTGAATCCTCTCAAGCTCCTTGACGGCAGCGAACATGTCATCATCGTTCTGCCCCACCACTATGAAATTGTGCGAATCATGCGCAATCGACAAGGCAACCGCGCCATGTCTGAGGCCATAGCCTTCTATGAGACCGACGCCTACGTTCCCCGTCCCCTTGTGCCGTTCGATTACGGCAATCTTCACAATATCCTTGTTCGGCGAATAAACGAAATTCCCTTCGTCGTCCGTAGCAACCGTTTCCACTACATTGTCGGTAACGACGCTGCCTGGATTCACTTTGATGACATGAACCGTATTGCTAGACAGTTTCAATGAAATGTCGTTCCTGCTGAAATCACCTATATTCACCTTGCCCGTAACTTTTTCAGATTCGTATGGAGAGGTATCAGGAAGATACTCGCCTTCTTTGGCAACCACTTCGCCTTTTATCAGCACGCATGACGGAACACGATTGGAAATGCTCTTGGAAAGAACTATGTCCGCCCTCTTTCCCGGAGTTATGCTCCCGCGATCCCTCAGATTATGAGCAGTCGCTGCGTTCAAGGACGCGATCTGTATGGCTGTGATCGGATTGATTCCGTTCTCGATTGCAATCTTGATGTTGTTGTTTATGTCACCCTCTTCGAAAATGCTGTTTGGCTGACGATCGTCCGTGCAGAACAAGCAGAATCTGGAATTGAAATCATCCACGCCCCTGCTGAGCGTCGCCGTATCGTGACATGCCGAGCCTTGCCTCAAAAGAACATACATCCCCTTGCTTGTCCTCTCCCTGAGCTCTTCAGGCGTCGCGCATTCATGATCAGTAAAAGCGCCTGATGCGATGTACGCATCGAGCTGGTTGTCTTTGAGAAGCGGCGAATGGCCGTCGATAACTTTCCCATGCTTTTCAGCGACTTCGATTTTCCTCAATATTTCCCCGTCGGCGTTTATGGTGCCGGGATAATCCATCAGCTCGCCCAAGCCCAAAACCCTTTCCAAGCCCATTCTGGTTTCTATGTCCTCTGCTTTTATGGTCGCCCCCGCATGTTCGAAAGGCGTGGCGGGAACGCACGATGGTATCATGAAGAAAACCGACAACGGCGTTTTGGCCGTGGCCTCGTAAAGGTAATCGAGTCCGTCCAGACCGCAGACATTGCAAATCTCATGCGGATCGGCGATGACGGTCGTGGTTCCGAACGGAATCACCGCTTTGGCGAATTGGTCGGCGGAAAGATGAGATGATTCTATGTGGACGTGGGCATTGATGAACCCAGGCATGGCGAACTGACCCTGCGCATCGATTATCAGATCCCCGTTCAGGTAGTCGTTTCCGGCGAATCCGGCTATATGCCCCTTCCTTATCAGGATCGACTTCCCTGTTATGATCTGATGATTGCAAACATCCACTATTCTGGCGTTTCTTATGATTACATCGCATCTCTCCTGAAACATGGCAGCCTTTATCATGCTCCTGATCGTTTCCTTGGATTTGGCCATTTGAAACTCCTTGCCGCAGCAGCAGCCGGAACTCAACGATTCCTCGACGAAAACCGCATATTCAAGTCTCCCGAAGCATCGTCAGATCGCATATTGATTTTACCAAACCTCGATTCTATTTGCAAAGCAGTGCGCCGGATGCCGCCTCGATCGAAAGAGCCGGAACGAACGATTATCGCTGCATGAAGGCCACGCACCAACCGCATGCTAACCATTTTTTGAAAAAACCGCCCTTTTATCATATAATACCGAGAATGCAAGAATACAAGGGAACCTGAGGCCCCTTCAAGGAGACTGTCATGAATAAGAACATGAAGATAATCGCATTCTCGTTCGTTTGCATGTTGATCGCGCTTCCGTTTGTCGGATGCAGCAAGAAAGGAATCCCTGATTGGGCGATCGGAAAGTGGAGCAACGAATACATGGAATTCGAAATAAGCAAGGATTCCATATCGATGGAGGAATTCGGTGAAACGCTCGAGATGGCTTGGGGAAAGAAAACCTCATTCAGCCCCATCGATGGCATGAACGCATCAGCCACAGCCAAAATCACGAAGACAAGCGGAAATGAATTCGCCTTCTCAATCGAGCTGGAAACGAATGCTTTCGGGGATTCCGCAAAGGAAAGCGTGGAACTCGCCATATCAAAGGGCAAAGACAACTCATACACCCTCTCGGCTAATGGAGAGTCGGCTCCCATATCAAAGAAATAACGGAGGTTTTTCAGAATTCCTTTCTTTATGTTGCTTGCCTTATCGAAGAACGCTATGATTCAAAATAGGCTTCGCATCATATGAGAATCAATTTTGAAGAAACCTCAACGCTTCCGCGCAAGCGTCCGAATTCGGTTTGCCGTTAGAGTCACTGCGAAATGCTGAAGAAGATAGTCAACAGAGGAAATGCGAATATAGTAGCGTTCGTTTACGAAAAGAAAGAGCACAAGATCAACAACAGCCTGATAGACGGCGACGCGCTCAAGATAATAAGCAAAATCAAATTCTTCGGCGGCGAAGCCTTCATCGTCGGAGGAGCTGTCAGGGACCTGATTCTCGGAAAAAAGCCGAAAGACTTCGACATCGTCACGTCGATGACGCCCAACCAGCTCAAATCGCATTTCAAGAACGTGCGGATAATCGGTCATCGCTTCAAATTGGCTCATTTCTATTTTCAAGAGAACAAGATAATAGAGGTGGCGACATTCAGAGCGCTCGAGTCGAAAAGCAACGTGAACATATACGGAAACATGGATGAGGATGCTTATAGGAGGGATTTCACCATAAACGCCCTGTATTACGATCCCGACAATCAGAAAATCTACGACTATTTGGGCGGATATGCGGATCTGATAGAAAACAGGCAGCTTGTGGAAATCATACCATTGGATAAGATATTCAAGGAAGATCCGGTTCGGATAATCCGAGGCGTGAAATATTCCATAAAGGACGGCTTGAAAATCAGAAGGCCCTTGTATGAAAAAATGCAAGAGGACGCCAGTCTGATAGAAAACGTGTCAACCAGCAGGCTTTACGAGGAGCTTGTGAAAATATTGCAATCCGGCGAATCATCCGAAATTTTCAAAGAGCTCCAAAAGGTCGGAATCCTGAACTACATCCTGCCTAAAATATCCTATGACATCAAAATCGAGAATCCGATTCTTATTGCGAATCTGAAGTTTTTCGATACGATCGTGAACAATTTCCAATTTTCAAAAAACAAATTGATCGAACTCGGCGCATATTCCCTTATAGCGCATGTGTATAACAAGATAAACACCGACACAAGGGAAATCAGAAGAGAAGACAGAGACATAAAAAGAGACCCTCAGACCAATGCGGTGACAACCGCCCATGGGCACGGCAGAGGTTATGCATCCGCCAATGACACGATCAAAAAAGACCTCTTCACGAATCTCAAAGTCATATTCAGGCATTTCAACATCCCCAACAAGGATTTGGAAAACATCGTAGGCCTTCTTATAAACAGGACATCGATGTTCTTAGACAACGACGCATACATAAGGAAACTTGATGAACAGCATTAACCGCAAGGATTTTCTAGTCTATGATCTCGAAACGTTCGACATAAGATCCAAATACACGTGGATATCGCAATTCGCCGCCAGAAGATACGATTCCGACTTGAAGCCGATAGACGACGGCACGATTTTCTATTGCAAACTCGCAGACGACCACATGCCTTCGCTCGACGCCTGCGTTCTGACCGGAATAACCCCGCAGCTTACTGCCGAAAAAGGACTCAACGAACTCGAATTCGCAAGAAGCATCCGCACCGTGCTGCTCAATAAGAAAGAGAGCACGATAATCGCCGGATACAACAACACCGCTTTCGACAATCAAGTCGTGAATCACCTGCTTTTCAGAAACCTGCTGCCGCCCTACGAACCATTCATAGACAGATCCCTCGATTGCTTCACGGTCACCAAAGCCATGCACTATCTCGACAAGGACAAGCTGAAATACCTGCAAGTCGCGCGCGATGACGGCACGATGCGAGACAGCCTCAAGCTCGAGCATCTTTCTCATGCCAACGGCTTGATTCACACCAAAGCGCATGATGCGCTCAGCGATGTGGAAGCGACTGCAGGACTGCTGGCGCTGATAAAGGAATCAAACTACGGAATATACTCCAAATACGTTGCAAATTGCAGAAAAGCCAATCCGATGCAATTCGTGCAGGCAGCCGCGAAATCGTCCATGCCCATAATGGCGATAACCAAAAGCGCACTTGCCGATTCCTCTTACGCAACGATAGCGGTCATCATCGGCGGCAATATGAATTCGTATTACGCTTTCGATTTGCTCTCGCACGAAGAACAATTCACGGAGAACATGGAAAAGCTCATGCAAGCGCAGGAGAAGGACAAGGACGAATACATCTCCCTCATGCACGGCTTCTGCCATACGATAAAGGTCAACGAGTGCCCGTATGTGGATTATGCCGACAAATACTACGCTGGGAAAGTGGATGCGGATGAAATAAAGGAGCGGCTGCAAGATAGGATCTCCAAATTGGATTCCATTCGCAAAGTCGGATATGCCTATTCCGGCAACTATGCAGGAAAAGGCAACTATCCGTCCGCCGGCGAACAGGACGCAACAGACGGGCGAGCAATCAAGACCAGCGTCGCTGTAGAGGAAACAATGCTCGATGGATTCATAAACAAAGAAGCGCCCGAATTGATGAAAGTAGCCGAACAAGGCGACAAGGACGCTCTTCTCGATGCTTTGAAAACGCTTAAATCAAAAGGTTATTCGCTTCGCGTACAAACGCTGTTCAGCCACATGATAGCCAGAAACTACCCCGAGCTTTTCAGCGAAAAAGCGATTTCCAGATGGCGCGAATACGTAAAAGCAAGGCTAATGGAGCAAAAAAGCGCTTTCATCGACGATTACAACAGACTGATGAATTCGAATCTATCTCCGGAAAAACTCGAAATAGTGAAAGAGGTGGCGAAATATGAAAAAGAAATCTTTGATAAGTTTTCTCTGCGACTATTTTAATATCGGGAACATAAGCGATTCAAGCCAAAACGGACTGCAGGTTGACTGCGGCAAGGACGACATCGGAAAAATCGCCTTCGCCGTGGATGCGACTCTCGACAGCATAAATGAAGCGGCAAAACAAAAAGCAGACATGCTTTTCGTGCATCACGGCCTGTTCTGGTCGCATTCGCTGACAATCCCCGGAAGCCACTACAATCGCAT
>DMKZ01000008.1 GCA_003454065.1 Spirochaetaceae bacterium | reverse complement strand
GATTCCGAACGCCAAAGATTATACTTCAGATGATGCTTTATTCTTCCCGCATTGCACATGCCGCTTGATGAAATTATGACGCATGGATCCGGAAACCCGTTTATCTTTTGCGATTCCTCCTGCGTTTCCGCAATCAGGAGCGTCGGAAAATGCAATATGTTCTCGCCATTAGCCACTAGCCGTGAAGATTCGCTATCATAGCATTCTACAGACGATGCGGAAAAAATATCGGTTGCCTTTATGCCTAGCGGACTATCTATGAATGTGGGAACCTTATACGGAAGAAGCTTTTTCTTGTGTATCATATAAAGAAGATACAATATTTCCTGCGTCCTGCCGACAGCAAAGGCCGGAATCACTAGATTGCCGCCTCTCGAAAAAGTCCTGTCAATTATCTCGGCAAGTTTTTTTGCGCGATCAAGGCTTGAGAATCGCGAGCTGTCCTCCGAATGAAACTTATCCCCATAAGTGCTTTCGCATAAGACATAGTCAGCTTCTTCAATAATCGTCGGATTCTTTATGATTGGCTGATTCTTGTTCCCTATATCACCGGAAAAAACGATTTTCTTCTCCACGCCGCCTTCCTTCAGCCATACTTCGATGTGCGCAGAGCCGAGAAGATGCCCTGCATCGCGGAACCTAACGGAAACGGATGGCGCAAGCTTCTTGACCTTGTCGTAGGGGATGCTAACAAATCTCTTAGAGCATTTTGCCGCATCTATCGTATCGTAAAGAGGCTTGTACGCCTTTCCGGAGCCTCGTTTCGCCTTCTTATAACCCCATTCCGCTTCCATTTCCTGAATATGAGCCGAATCCAGCAACATGATGTCGGAAAGCTTTCTAGTTGCGGAAGTGCAATAGATTTTTCCCGAAAACCCGCATTTGAGCAAAAGCGGCAGTCTTCCGGAATGGTCTATATGCGCATGCGTCAGCAAAACAAACGAAATGTCAGACGGATTGAAAGGAAACGAATCGCGCTCGAACAGGTTCTCGTCGCTGCCTTGGAACATTCCGCAATCGACAAGAAATCTCGTGTCCGCGCACTCGACCAGATAACATGACCCGGTAACCGTCCGAGCCGCGCCGCAAAAAGTTATTCTCATATCAGCAACCTATCAAGGATCATCCTTTGTCTTTTGAATTCCTGAATATCACGCTCCGTCTTTTTCAAAAAGGTGTGAATCTTGTCGAAATTATCGTTGGAAATCTCTATGCCCGGCGCATATTTCGCTATTATGCCCTCTACTGTCGATTTAATCATCGCGGATAAGCCCGGCACGGATTCGCCCAAAGAAACGGGGTATCCTATCGATGCGGCGTTTGAATCGCTGTAATCGACATTATTTGAATTATTTGAGTCATCGGAAGCAGATGCGTCGCCGGAGAACCAATCATCCCAGTCATCATTCATATCTCCCATATCATAATAGTCTTCGCCGTATTGCATGTAATCATCATCATAGCTGTAGTCGTCACCGGCTCCCGCTTCGCCTGCATATGCAAAATACGACAGCAGACTTTCGATCGTTCCCAATATGTCCTCGCCTATGGATATTCCGCTTACGTCAAGCTCCAAAAGCGTTTCATCCCCTCTTTTAACAAACCAGGGAAGAAACGTTATCGAGCAATTCGTGCTTGCGGCGCTTTGCGAAAACATGCTGTTCCCGAAAAGCTCATCGATCAACTCCGAAACGTTCACCGCCACGGTGAAATCGATGGGCATGTCCTTTCCATCGTTCCTAACAGGTCTTTTGTCGGAAATGGTGATATTTTGCGCCTTGATGATTTTTCTCCAAGAAGCCACCTTGTCGAAAACCGTGACAAGCTTTGCAAAATCATCATAGGATTGCATAAGCGAAAGCTCGGTAATATAATACTCTCCGCCATTCACCGGCCCTTTGGAATCCGATTCCACAGGTTTGAAATCGTACCTGACAACTTTATCCTCTTCGCTGAAATATGCCGATATCTCCACTTGCTTCATCTTTCTCGGAGCCTCTTCATCGTCATCCTCATTGAAATTGTAATCAATCACGATGCCGCTCAATTTCTCCGATGCGAAAGCCGAATAAGCGAAAATGAACAATAGCAAAATCAGAATGATTGTTATTTTGTTTTTCATACTCTTGTTTGCATTTGCCCCTATATTGTTTATATGCTTCTATTATGCTTTGAAAACTCAAAAAATACAATTTAGCTTACAACGGCGAGCACCTACGGGCGATACGAACGGAGAACGCCATGCGGCTGCGCCGGCGAGCCTTCAGAACGAATGCTCGCGCGAACACGGCGGACAAAGGGGCGGAGAGGGAGAGCCCGGACGGAGGCGCGGGGAAACCGGAGAAAGCCCTTTCGCGGGCGACGCAAGCGCTTTCCATTCCCGCTCCGGCGGCAGACGGTTCCGCAGCGGATTGCATCACAATAAGCACGCAGCCGCACGGCCATGGGCGAAGCGACTACATTCCGCAGAAATGATACGAACGCAACCTGGAGCGCGGCCGTACGGCGAGGCCTTGCGCCGCAATGGCTCGCGGCGGAGGCGCCTCGGAAGCCCGAAGGAGAGCGAGCCCGAAAGGAAGCCGAAGGAAACGAACGGACGCTCCGTGGCATGCTCACGCAAGCGCACGCTCCCAAGCGGGCTGCCGCAGCGAATCCGTGCAGGGATTGCACGGGCAATCCCTGCACGGACGCGTCGGAGCCACGACGGAGCAACTACATTCGCAGGAATGATAAACCGTCCAATCGGCTTCAAGCGCCGAGCCATTGAATAATTATGGAAAAACCACTAACATAAATAGCAATTTTAAAAATCCAAAAAAACAAGCAGGTGACAACATGAAAAGAACAATAGCCGCCATCGTCGCAACGATGGCTATCGTCGCATTCGCATCATGTGCAAAGAACAAGTCGGGTTCGACAAGCTCGAAATCGGGAACAATCAAAATCGGAATTTCTAAGATACTGGCGCACCCCGCCCTCGACGCTTCAGAACAAGGTATAAAGGATTACCTCAAGCAGAAAGGCATTGATGCCGACATAGACGTGCAGAACGCAAACGGAGACGTGGCGGTAAGCGCGCAGATTGCACAGAAGTTCAAAGCTGACGGCAAGCAAGTGGTGGTCGGAATCGCCACCCCCACTGCGCAAGCGCTTGTTCAGACTTTCCCCGCATCATCGAATGTGCCGATCGTATTCGCAGCAGTCACGGATCCTGTGGAGGCCGGTTTGGTGAACTCATGGAGCGGAGACGCTTCAAGCAACGTATGCGGAGTTTCGGATATAACGCCTGTTGAAGAGCAAATAAAGGTCTTCAGCGCAATCACAGGCGCAAAAACCATAGGAAACATCTATGCCAGCGGCGAATCGAACAGCATAGTTCTCAAGAATATGATAGAGGCGGCATGCAAGAAGTTCGGGCTGAAATTGGTTGACGCATCCGTTTCCAACACTGCAGAGGTAAAGACTGTTATGCAATCCATAATAAACCGCGTCGATGCGATCTATATCGCTCCCGACAACACCGTAAACAGCGCTTTGGCAGCTGTCAGCGAAGTTGCGGCGGCAAACAGAAAGCCCTTCTTCTGCGCTGACCCGACCAATACGGACAATCTCGAAAGTCTTATCGGATGGGGCTTCGACTACTACAGCATCGGCCTTGAAGCAGGCGCGATGATAGAAAAGATCCTGAACGGAGCCAATGCCGGAAGTCTCGGAAGCGTCAAGCTCACCGATCCCGCCAAATTCGAACTTCACATAAATCTCGATAATGCGAAGAAACTCGGCATAAGCATTCCGGACGAGCTTGTGAAAAATGCAACCGTTGTGATAGAAAACGGAAAAGTCAGCAAAAAGAAGTGATAGCCGTATGATCGAAGGCATATTTGTTGACGGATTGATTTTCTCGATCATGGTTCTGGGGATTCTGATTTCATTCAGGATCCTCGATTTGGCCGACCTCACGTGCGACGGATCAATCGTTACAGGCGCTGCTACGGCGGCAGTGGCGATAATAGGCGGATTTCCGATTTTCATAGCCCTCGTCTTGTCGTTCGCCGCGGGCGTTTTATGCGGCGTGATAACAGCGCTCATTCATACCAAATTCAAGATTCCGGGATTGCTTGCTGGAATATTGACGATGACGATGCTATACAGCGTGAACCTCAGAATCCTCGGCAATAAGGCGAACCTGCCATTGCTTAGAATACACACTGTTTACACGAATATGGCGAGAATCCTCTCATTCCTGCCTTCTCCAATCGCATCGCTGCTGATAACGCTCCTTATAACCGCAATAGTGAAAGTGGCAATGGATTTGTTCTTCAGGTGCGATCTCGGCATCTGCATAGGCGCAATGGGCGGAAACGAACAAACCGTGATAAGCATGGGTTTGAACCCTACCGTTTTGAAAATAATCGGACTTGGCCTTTCCAATGGCCTGATAGGCCTCTCCGGAGGGCTTTTAGCCCAATACCAAGGATTTGCCGATGTGAATTTGGGGCAAGGAATGGTGGTTCAAGGCCTCGCTGCCATTATGATCGGCGAGTTCGTTTTCTCATCGAATAAGATATCATTGATAACCCTTCGCGCTATAATCGGAGCCGTGATATACAAGGCATTGCTTTTCTTCGGCAGAAAATACGGCTATCTCATAGGAATAACGCCGAACGACTTCAAACTGCTCACGGGCCTAATGGTCATATTGTCGCTTGCTGTCGCCAAACTCAAATCCATGCAGGACAACACGAGAGCAAGGCACAAGGTTCTTCAAGGTTTCTCCCTTAAAAAGCCAAGCGAGGTGAGATGATGCTTACGATAAAAAATCTCATTAAGGTATTCTATCCTGGAACCGTCAATGAAACGAAAGCCATAAACGGCATAAATCTGCATATAGAAAAGGGCGATGTCGTAAGCCTCATCGGAAGCAATGGAAGCGGAAAAAGCTCGCTTTTCAATCTGATAAGCGGAACATTTCCGGTAACAAGCGGTCAGATAATCCTTGATGGCACCGATGTGACAGGAATGAGCGAACATAAAAGGGCCATGCTTATCGGCCGTGTGTTTCAAGATCCGACGAAAGGCACTTCCCCCACTATGAGCATTGAGGACAACCTGATCGTATCATCTGCAAAAGGCATGCGCAGTCTGAGATTCAGCCTGTATAAGAAAGGCGTTCGTGAAAAATACGAGGCTATGCTCGATAAGATCGGTCTGGGCGGAAGACTCAAGGACAATGTCGGGTTGCTCTCAGGAGGACAAAGGCAGGCGCTGACGCTCATGATGACGATGCAAACGAATCCCAAATTGCTGCTCCTCGACGAGCATACCGCTGCGTTAGACCCGCAGGCTGCCGACAGAATAATGAAAATGACCGAAGAGATAATAGAATCGCATTCCCTGACTTGCATGATGATCACGCACAATATGCAATTCGCCATCGGCTTCGGAAACAGGCTCATAATGATGAACGGCGGAAAAGTCATTTTGGATGTGAAAGGCGAGGAAAAGAAATCGCTGACCGTTCCGAAACTGATTTCGCTCTTCAAGAGCCGCGGCGGAGAGGATTTCTCCGATGATGCCGCCCTGCTGACAGACTGAGCAACGAGCTTTCGAAGCGAGTGCCATGCAACCGTCTGAACTAACAGCAAGCATCAGAGAACGCTTATTATCATTATCGGATAAGAAAAACGCTGAGTTTCAAAGAAAACTCACGCCGGGCCCTGCTGATAATACATTTTTGGGAACGCGAATGCCGGATTTAAGACAGCTTGCCAAATCGATCTCAAACACCGATGAGGCAAACGTTTTTCTGCAAACTCTGCCGCACAAATATTTCGATGAAAACATGCTTCATGCTATTCTCATATCGAAAATCAAGGACTTCAACGATTGCCTTGTCAAAATCGAAGCCTTTCTGCCCTACATAGACAATTGGGCGGTATGCGATTCGCTCTCCCCCGTTTCCTTTAAGAAACACAAGCCAGAGCTTCTTGAAGAAATACGAATATGGGTTAATTCCGAAAAAACATTTGAAATCAGATTCGGCATAAGCATACTGATGAAGCATTTCCTTGATGACGATTTCAAAAGCGAATATGTGCAAATTCCAGCAGCAATCAAATCGGAAGAATATTACGTCAACATGATAATCGCATGGTTCTACGCCACAGCCCTTGCCAAGCGATGGGACAGCGCCATTCCTATTCTGACAAGCAAGCGCCTGGCTGCATGGACGCACAACAAGACAATTCAGAAAGCCTGCGAAAGCTTCAGAATAACGCCTGCGCAGAAAGAATATCTCAAGACACTGAAGTATTAGAGACTTTCACAATTCATCATTGATGCTACTAAATCCTATTGAGTAAGAATGCAATTCTCGCAAAGTTAGTCAATAGAATTTGGTTTTTTCAGTGTTTCAGCGAATTATATTTATGAGAATTGCAATTCTATCGTTTTTTAGCAATAGCAAATCGAAATAGATTTCATAGCCAATCGATTCAAAGAAAAACTCTACATACAATCAGCATGGTCTATTGCTGATGCCGCCAAAGACAAGCAGGAGAAGCGACCGCTGCAGAATGCAAAGGATTCCTTCAAAAAGATAATCATCACCAGAGACGATATAAAGCCTAAAACCGACGACAACGGAATCATCGCAATAAGCCTGAAAGACTTCCTCCTCGAAGATGATATATTGAAAACCATATGATGCCCGTCGAGGAAATCGGCAATACTTTGTGTATTTCCGATTTCCGAGATTGGCATAATGGTTCGGAAGGGCGAGCGGCATAAACGATCACGTTCAGAAGCAGAAGACCAAC